>JAESTB010000014.1 GCA_016763815.1 Arenicella sp. | reverse complement strand
GCCAGTTGGCCATAGCTGGCCGGGATAAATGCTTCGAGTTTGGCGCGTAACATGCGGGCCAATACAGGAGCATGACCGCCAGTAGAAATAGCAATGATGACTGGCGATCGATCAACGATCGACGGAGTAATGAAACTGCATAGCTTCGGTTGGTCTACCACGTTAACGGGAATATTTACTGCTTGAGCTAGTGCCGATACATGTTTGTTAATCTCCGGCTCGCTGGTAGCCGCCGTGATTAAGCGATAGTCGATAATATCATTGTCTTCAAAACATCGTGCCAAATGTTGTATCTGTTGTCCAAATTCAGCTTCCAGATCACTACAAATCTCAGGTGCGACAACCGTGATTTTCGCGCCTGCCGAAATCATCAAACGTATCTTTCTTAGTGCCACCGGGCCGCCACCGACCATTAAACACGGTTGATCTTTGAGGTCGACGAAAATAGGGTAATTTTGCATTCGGGTATTTTACCGCAGCTTACAAGGTATGTGGCATTATCCTTGTTATGAATATTAAATTAGACGAGTTGAACCTCGTAGGCAATAGCCAAGTAGCAATGCGCGAGGCTATTAAGGATATCGCGGTAGGACCAGGTCGCGGGCGTGACATCTCCCGTGAACGAGCGGCATTGGTAATGCGAGGAATACTTAATGGTGATATTGACCCGATACAGACAGCCGTATTTCTGATTGCCCTCAGAATGAAGCGTGAGTCGATTGACGAGTTTTTAGGTCTGTTTGATGCACTAAATGGTTCAGTTCAGTCAGCAACCGTTGATGTCGACAACCTGCTGTTATTAGCGGACCCGTTTGACGGATACGTTCGAAACATCAGTATCACGCCTTTTATGCCAGCTGTTTTATCCGCATGTGGCCATAACGCTATTATTCATGGCGTCGAAACAGTTGGGCCGAAGCATGGAGTCACCGCACACAAAATTTACAAAGCCGCCGGAATTGAGACTCAGCTCGATGCCCAAGGTGTCGCTGCCAAAGTCGCTGATATTGGCTGGGGCTATGCCGATCAGAGTTGCTACGCGCCGTCGTTATTCGCACTGCAAGATTTACGAGATAGAATCGTAAAGAGAACGGCACTGACTACCTTAGAACGTCTATTGGTGCCTATTCGCGCTAAGCAAAATACACATCTTGTACTCGGGTACGTGCATAAAGCCTACCCGGTTATCTACGCTACAGTAGCGAAAGAAGCTAATTATAAAAGCGTGTTATTGTTGAAAGGTGTCGAGGGTGGGTTGGCGCCAGCGCTGAATAAGCCGTTACGAAAGTTCTTTTTTGACGGTGAGCTGCCGAGTGATATAGATGCCGAAAAACAATTAGTAGAATCCCAGCCTATATTTAATTCCCCATCCGCGGCAATGGCCGCAGTTGTTACAGCGGGTGACCCGGCAATGTCCGCTATTGAACAATGCTTAGAAATCGGCTTGGGTGTCTTAAATGGTGTGAAATCGATCGCACGTGATAGTCTTTGTCTTGCGACGGCGCAGATATTGACGGATCATGAGTCCGAGTTAAGCTTGCCTGAGGCTGTTGAGAAAGTGCAAGCGTGCCTAGATAATGGTACGGCAAAAGAGCGTTTTAACGCCTTGGTTTAATTCAATAATTAAGATTTATGACTATATGAGACCTCAGCATAACTCGACGAACGAATAAAAATGTCAGTAGTGCCTCGAGTTTTCGTAGAAGTACTTGCCAATAGCTCGCTAATAGCCGCGTTTTCCGACCTAATTGGCGACATTGCAAGCACTTTTTATTTCGTCCCTGAGTTATGCTGAGGCCTCTAAAATGTCTTAGTCATTTTGCAGGTTTTTACCTTATTTTATACGTTCTAGCCTGAGAACATTCGCCTACAAATCACCTAACCTGATAAATTACACTATGGCTAAGTCTAAACCCAGCATCGCCCAGCAACTTCCCGATACTCCACAAGTGAAAGAAGCGCTGGAATTCCTAACAAGTATTGTCGGCTCAGCTTGCCAATTTAAGGCTTCTGATATTCACATTCGGTCAGGTCATCAAATTATGATGCGTCTTGATGGCCGCATTCGCCAAGTTAAAGGGTCGCCTCAAATGAGCGACGAAATGATCGAACGTTTGATCTTTCCGCTAATGTCTAAGTACTATTTGAATAAGTTTCAAGAAGAAAACCAAGTCGATTTATCGCTAAGTGATAACTCGGCTAATCGTGTGCGGGTTAATATGTTCCGCCAGATGGGCCAGCTGGCGGTGGTGATGAGGGTAATTGAAAATAATATTCCCACCCCCGACGAGCTAGGTTTGCCGCAGCAAGTGAGAACTATCGCGAAGATGCGTCAAGGTTTGGTTATTTTTTCAGGAGCTACGGGCTCGGGTAAATCTACCTCAATGGCATCATTAATCAACGAGATTAACAGAGATCGTTATCAGCATATTTTGACAATCGAAGACCCCGTTGAATACATTTTCACAGAGGCGCGCTGTGTGATTTCTCAGCGTCAAGTCGGTATCGACGTGCCTGATTTTGCATTGGCAATGAAAGCGGCACTTAGAGAAGATCCAGATGTAATTCTGATGGGCGAAATGCGTGATTCAGAGACTATCGAAATTGCACTAACCGCGGCTGAAACAGGCCATTTAGTGTTCAGCACTCTTCATGCTCCAAATTCAGCCGATGCGATCACACGTATGGTGTCTAGTTTTTCAGGTGAAGAGCAATCAACTATTCGGTCTAAGCTGGCTCATAACTTACGAGCCATTGTGACCCAAAGACTTCTGCCGAAAAAAGAAGGCGGCGGCCGTACCGTTGCCTGCGAAGTGCTTAGTGTTACACCGCTTGCACGTGAACTTATTGAAGCGCCGCAACGGATTAAGGAAATTAAAGACTTAATTAAAGGCGGAGACAAAGTTGACGGTATGCTGCACTTTGATCAACACCTAGAACAACTGGTTAAAGAGGAAGTTATCTCGGACGAGATTGCGTTAACCAATGCATCAAGTGCAACCGACTTGGCGCTGAAGTTGAAGGGTTTTTAGTGACCGAGAACCTTGTTTTAAAAAAGAGCCGCATTATGCGGCTCTTTTTTTGGTTTTGTTTTCGGTAGTTATTATAGTCGACTGAGATACCCTCAAGGGGCTCCTGGTCCTTCGGTTGCGCTCAGGATCTAACTTCACCGTGAGCACGGTCTAAACATAAAGCCTTGTAATCTATCGCTTCAGTGCTTTATAAACCTTGAACAACCTCAAGAATCACATCGACGTGTCCCTTAACCTTTACCTTACGCACCTCGTGCACTAATTTACCTTCGGTATCGAATACGAAGGTACTTCGCTCGATGCCAATATGGGTTTTACCGTACATATTTTTTTCTTTCATTACGTCCATCGCCTTGCATAAAATCTCATCTGGATCTGAAATAAGGTCAAAAGGAAATTCTTGCTTGTTGATGAAGTTTTGATGCGTGCGAATACTTTCGCGTGAGACGCCTAAGATCTCCGTATTGGCAGCTTGAAAGGCCTTATAGGCATCGCGGAAATTTTGACCTTCGGTAGTGCATCCGGGTGTGTTGTCTTTCGGGTAAAAATAAAGCACCAGATTTTTTCCCTTTAACTGGCGAAGTTGCATCGCCTCATCCTGAGTAGTTGCTACGGTAAGATCTGGAATAAGGTCGTCGATTCTAATGGTCATTTTTTTGTCTCGCGTTAGTCTTGCTTTGAGGGTCGAGTAGTAAATTTGAAAGCGTGAGCTTAGTCAATAATCTGCCAGTTTAATTGATTGGCGTGAGCGCGAAGTTTATCGTCTGGTGTTACTGCGATTGGAGTGTCTACCAACTCGAGCAGTGGTAAATCATTGATTGAGTCGCTGTAAAAATAGCTGTCCTCAAATTTCTTATCATGTTCTTCTAACCATGCATTTAACCGCGTCACTTTGCCTGATTGATAGCATGGCGTGCCGGCTATCTTGCCAGTGTAAGCACCATCAATAAATTCGGCTTGCGTGGCGAGTAGTGTCGTCACCCCAAGTCGCTCGGCTATTGGCGCGGTTACAAAATCATTAGTTGCCGTGATAATTAAAATATCGTCACCAGCGTCACGATGCTTCTCCAAGAGGTTTGCCTTGCCACTTATAATCATTGGTTCAATTACCTTGTTTAGAAAGTCGGCTCGCCATGATCGTAATTGCTCTAATGGGTGTTGTGTCAGAATTGAGAATTGAAATTCACAGAACTGATAGATATTCAACTCACCCGCTAGGTATTGCTGATAAAAATAATCTTGTTTGGAACGTTGAAGTTCAGCGTCTACTGCGCCAATCTCAGCCAAGTACATTCCCCAACTGTGGTCGCTGTCGCCATTTAAAAGTGTATTGTCGAGGTCAAATAGTGCTAACGCCACGGTTAACTCCATTGTTAATTAGTTAATGCAAAAAGCCTGATGGTTTGATTATAATGGCTTTACGCTACAGTGTTTAGGCATTGCGGTAATTTCAGGCTTTTGAAGGTTAAGCACCATGTAAAATCGGCCGCAAAGAGCTACGATGTTTTAACGCTTATGGACTTTGCTCGACATGGGCTTTTTCGCATAGGATAAACTAAAAATACAGGCACTCAATTTTAGTATGCAAAACTTTGAACCCATATTTGCAAATGACGGTTATAGACCGAATGTTGGCATCATCATCTGCAATCATTTGGGGCAGGTGTTTTGGGCGCGACGCATAAACAAGGATGGCTGGCAATTCCCACAAGGAGGGGTGAGTCGCAATGAGTCGTTAGTTGAGGCAATGTATCGTGAGCTGCACGAAGAGACTGGTTTGATTCAGCGCCAAGTGCGACTGGTTGCCCATACTAAGAAGTGGTTACACTATGATTTGCCGCAACGTTTATTATGCAATCAGCGCCGAGTTGCTCAAGGCCCCGGTCGTAAGCGGGTTAGTTTCAAAGGTCAAAAACAAGTTTGGTTTTTGCTAGAACTGACTGAAGATGATTCGGTTGTTGATTTAGAGGCTGGTCCTGAAGCGCCAGAGTTTGATAGTTGGCGCTGGGTTGATACCCATCATGCGATAGACAATATTGTTGAGTTTAAACGAGGTGTTTATCAACAAGCCTTGTCTGAGCTTGGGCGATTTCTACCTACCAGTTAAGGAATACCTTACCGATGAAAATTTTATTCAATACTAAACCGCTAGGTTTAGTATTCGAACACTCTGCGTTTCTTCCGATAGTACTGTTACTAGCAATTTTACCTTCAATCGCTATCGGGCAATTTGCAACTCAACAGCCAAACCAGCTATCGATGAAATCGGTCGCCGATGTAATTACTCCCCACGCAAAACAAAATCGGTTTCCGAATAAACTCGACTTCGAAAGTTCTGAAGGCCAGCAAACTCAAGGTTTGGTCGAATACACCTTTGATCAAGGCGTTCATCAGGATATGGCAGACGTGTATCTGAAGTATCAGCCAGACTATGCTTGTTTTGTTGCGTTGGATGTTGAGACTGGTGCGATTCTCAATATTACTAGCTTTATTAAATCTGATGAGCAATTGGATAACTTGGTAATGCGCTCTGATTACCCAGCGGCCTCTGTGTTTAAGATGGTAACGGCTGCCGCAGGGCTCGATCTAGGTAAAGTGTCGCCGAGTACGGTGCTTCCGTTCAATGGTAAGCCGACCACCTTGTATAAAAGCCAGGTGCTGCGACACAAGACTAACAAGTGGACACGAAACCCAACCTTGAAAGAGTCGTTCGCCAAGTCGATTAATACCGTGTTTGGTCGTCTCGGAATATATCAATTAGGTGCTGAGAACTTGAGCCTCTATGCAACTCGTTTCGGTTTTGGACAGTCGATGAATACCGATTTTAATTTACCAATGAGCAAGGTCGGCTTGGATTTATCGAATGAATGGCAGATCGCTGAAGCCGCTTCGGGTTACACCAAAGACATAACGCTGAGTCCTATTCATGCCGCTCAAATGGCCGCAATTGTTGCCAACGATGGCAAGATGGTGACTCCTTATATGGTTCAGTCGATTAAAGATGTCTCGGGGAATGAGATATACAAAGCTAAGGGCGTGACAATGCGGGAGCAAGTAATTAGTCAAAAATCGGCTAAGGCGCTGCGCAGTTTGATGACCGAAACCACACGCATTGGTTCGGCTAGAAAGTCTTTTCAGGGGCTTAATCGCTATAAGGTTTATCACAATATGGAGATTGGTGGCAAAACCGGATCTTTGACTGGCTATTCACCCAAAGGGCGGCACGATTGGTTTGTCGGTTATGCTGAGAAGAATGGGCGCAAGGTAGCCTATGCCTCGCTGATTATCAATAAGGATAAATGGTATGTGCGTAGTGCCTATGTCGCGCGCCAATTTATCTACAACTATTTCACTGACCAGGCAGAAAAGGATTCTATAACGGCTGCGGCGGAATAGCATTAAGCTAAAAATGTTTAGGTTTATTGCCGGAGCACTATCTCCAGAACGTTATTGCCAGAACTAGGTTAACAGCCGGTTTGCGACCCTCGACGCTCTATATGAGCTGGCTTTTTTCGACCTATCTACCGATGACTAACTGTTTAAGTTAGCGGCTAGGGCTGTTCCTTATAATCCGCGTCTTTGGCTCAACTCGT
>JAESTB010000173.1 GCA_016763815.1 Arenicella sp. | reverse complement strand
CCTAAAGTGGTAATTCCTACGCGCTTGGCGTGGCCGGAAACACTTTTTCCCAGCAAAGGCACAGCTTTTTCCGGCAAAGGCACAGCTTTTTCCGGCAAAGGCACAACGTTCTCGAAGCTCGCACGAGCTTTGCCAATATGCTCAACTTTAATCTCGATTTCACTCATAACACTTCAACGCTAAATACAGAAAAAGCGGCATAAGCCGCTTTTTCTAGCTAAAACAAAATGAGCCCAGTGATACTCTGGGCTCACCTTAATCTCTACTTGGACTTAATCTCTACTTAATCAGGTAACGAATACCGGCACTGAACATTCTATTATTCGAAAGAGAATCAAGTGTTTCAGAATCGCTATCGAAAAAACGACCTTCTAAGAACCACTGTAATTTAGTCTTACCAATATCACCACCAACAATGCCATACAACGACGCATCGCTGAATTCGCTGTCGTCTATATCCCAAGCGCCGATACCAGCACCAATGAAGGCACGTTGGCTCAATTTATGCTCGACACCAACGTCGACTGAGAAGTTGTGTTCAGGGTAGATATTACCGCCATTAACGCCTTGACGATCAACATAAGACACTTGGCCTAGTAGAGAAGTCTTAGCTGTAAGCTCTTTCAACAAACCAGCTCGAATACCAATAATGCCCGAAGAATCACGGTTATCCATATCCCACGATGGCTCAAACCTTGGTCGTGTTTCAGTACCAACAAAAGCGGCGAAGAATGGGACCAAAGCAAGTGAAGCCGCTTTTGCTACTGGCGCTACAGTTTCTTCAGCTGGAGCGACAACAGGATTAACAACCACTGGAGCGACGCACGCACTTGACGTGTCGTCAACAACCGAAATCAAAGATACGTTACAACATGCTTTGGGAATCGCGATATGATAAAGCTTACAACCGCGGCTAAGGTCAATTTGAAACGCTTCGAATGATTTTTCACCGGCCCACTCTCGGTATGGATTGGCAACATATGCGCCATTAACTTTTGAGCCTGACCACAACATGCGAGTGCCCACTGGATAAGCTCGCTCGGTCATCGAACCGTTAGCTACCGCAGTCATTAAATCATCTGCGCTGCCGGTCCAACCTGAATCGAGCAATAGCTCTCTGACCTTGGCCGGATTTTGGGCGAAGAATTCTTGTAACTGCTGGGGAGTTTCAACACCGCCAGCACAGACTGACTCCGAGGTTCCAAAACGAGTGACTTTTTTGTATTGCTGCGCTGACGCAACTTGACTAGTCAGCGTTAAAGCTAATAGCGCTGACGATATGGTAAATGTAATTAAGCGTGATACTTTCACAATGAACCCTCTCTAAAGGTAATAATTATGGCCTATTATTAGTACTAAAACGTTAAATTTTCCGCTAGTACAATGTGAGCGCATTTTAAGGCTTTTTACCCTAAAAAACACAATTTAATTAATAATTATCGGTAATACAATGAAAACAATCGTTAACGCATATTCGCATAAATACAGCGTCCTAACACTTATGAATCAAGGGCAAAACTCTCACCACAACCACACTCGTTAGTTGACCTAGGATTGGAGAACTTAAACGTTTGGTTCAGACCCTCAGCAACATAGTCAATTTGCGTGCCGTCCAAAATACTAAGACTTTTAGGGTCGATAACCACTTTAACATCGAAGCTTTCGAACACCAGGTCGTCGCCACCAATGCTGTCAGCGAAATCCATAACGTATGAATAGCCGGAACAACCTGATTCTTTTGCGGCAAAACGCAACGCGATTGAATTATTTTTGGCAATCTGGTCTGCAAGACGAGTGGCCGCAGACTTAGTTAATGTAATCATGTGTCTAATATGCGTCTATTTGGGGGGAAATCAAGTGTTTATGTTAGCTAATTAGCTTGTTTAGAACTGCTTTTCAAATTATCGAGTTTCTTGCTTGGTTCTAGCTCAAGGCAATCAGTATCTACTCTAGGTGGCACAATATCCGAAACATCAATGCCTGACATCTCCAATTTTACCGCCAACTGGCGATTATATCGACCCATTATCTGTAATTGCTCGCACAGACCATGAATTGCAACTGCCACCGGGTCGTCAGTCGATGCTTGATGTCCATAGGCGTCAAACCGACCGTTAGCTCTATCGTATTCAGCTGAACCAACTGCGTGCGCAGGCATACCCACCATCGTTGATCCGCTTTCAACGCTCTTGACTACTACGGAGTTTGATCCGATCCGGGCATTGTCACCTATGTTAATCGGGCCTAACACTTTTGCCCCTGCTCCAATCACCACATTGTTACCGAGGGTTGGATGGCGTTTGCCTTTGTTCCAGCTTGTTCCGCCAAGAGTCACGCCGTGATAAAGCGTACAATCGTCGCCGATTTCAGCCGTTTCACCGATCACCACACCCATACCGTGGTCAATAAAGAAGCGCCTACCAATGGTAGCGCCAGGATGAATCTCTATGCCCGTAATCCAACGCGAAAAATACGCAATAAAACGAGCTAGCCATTTCAAACCAACTCGCCAACAGGCGCTCGACAAACGGTGAAACAATACCGCATGCACACCGGGGTAAGTAGTCAATATCTCTAACCTGTGCCTAGCCGCAGGATCGCGTTCGAATACCACGGCTATATCTTCTTTTAATCGTGCAAACATAATTAATTACTCGCCCTCAGTAGCGCCAGTCTCGCCTGAGATTATTTTTGATTCAACGGCCGATAATATGCCGCGCAATATTTGTATTTCTTCGACCGTTAAATTGGCCTTACCATAAAGACGCGTCAACTTTCTCATCAACACTGTTGGCGGCTTAGCTCTTATAAAATCTAATGACTCTAATGTTTTTTTCAAGTGCTCAATGTGACCACTTTTCTGCACCTTCGTTGCAATGATCTCACGCTCCTTAGAAGCTTTAGCAATCTGGTTCTCTGTAGGCTCAGCGCCATTAGCTTTATGACCCTCGTCACACGCCAATAATTGCATTCTTAATTCATAGGCTATGATTTGTACCGCGTTTGCCAGATTCAAGGAACTGTATTCCTCATTAGCCGAAATCCCGATCTGAGACTGACATAAGTCCATCTCCGCATTGGTCAATCCACTGCTTTCGCGCCCAAACAGGATAGCCACCTGACGCTCGGCTTGGCTCAGGTGCTGATCAACGTTTACCGCCATTTTGCGTGGGCTAAAGGTAGGCCAGCTCACTTCTCGATCTCGTACCGACGTCCCCAGCACCATAGTGCAATCGCCAATAGCCTCGCTGGCGGTTTGCACAACCTCAGCATTGAGCAAAACACTTTCAGCCCCCGCCGCTAGCTTACTGGCCTCGGAATGAGGAAATTTCTTCGGATTGACTAACACTAAACGCGATAAGCCCATGGTTTTCATGGCGCGTGCCACAGACCCAATGTTGCCTGGGTGCGTTGGCTCAACCAACACTATGCGGATCTGCCCCAAAGAGGACAGCTTATACGACCGCTGGTGGCGTTGATGATGGGTTGCTATAACTGCGCTCATAGTTAACTTAATATTAGATGTTGAATTCGGCGCAAAGCGCTACTCTTGGTATTCTAACGCATAAGCTAACCACGAGAAATGCAAAAAGCGGTGAAGCAACACCAGAAGCTCAAATAGAACACCCTCTAGATCTTTTATTGTGTCGCTTTGAGCGTTACAATGCGCGCTGCTCTTTACAACTTAAATCTCTGGGACTTCTCAATGGAATCCAACTTATTAGCTGGCGCGTTAAACGTCGCCACGGCAGCTGCGCTTGAAGCAGGCAAAATCATTACGCATAACATCACTCAGTTAGATCGCGTTAAAGTAAACAATAAAATAGGCACTAAAAACCGTAACGAGCTAGTATCTGAAATCGATTTGATGGCTGAGCGCACTATTATCGAACACCTCGACCACAGTTACCCAGAGTTTAACATCGTCAGCGAAGAAGCCGGTGACCTAGGGCGTAAGCACGACTGTTGCTGGGTCATAGACCCAATGGACGGCACCCATAACTTCTTGCATGGACACCCTCATTGTTGTATTTCAATTGCGCTAAAATATCAAGGCGAAGCCGTTGTCGCAGTGGTCTACGACGCACTGCGAAATGAGCTCTTTACCGCTCGCAAAGGTGGCGGCGCTCAATTAGAAGGTCGTCGTATTCGAGTCTCTGATGTCAGCCGCTTATCTGATAGCCTACTATGCACCGGCTACCCATACCGCGATGCCGCTGAGATCAAGCTTTGGCTGAAAACATTTGCCGCGCTGATGCCCCGCTCCCAGAGCATCCACCGTACTGGTTCGTCGGTTCTCGATCTCGCGTACATAGCGTGTGGCAGATATGATGGTTTTTGGGAGTTTGGCTTGCATGAATGGGACATCGCCGCCGGAGCACTTTTAATTCGCGAAGCTGGTGGGCTAGTAACCGATATCTCTGGCAGCACTGATGCCGAAAAATCCGGCAACGTGGTGGCTGGCAATCCCAAGATCCACGAAAAAATGAATCACATGCTAAGCAATATCAAATAATCTTTAGAGACATCAATTAACCAACCCAATACACGATTGCCGATGAATTCGACGGTGACGGCCAAGAGCCAAACACAACACACTCCAATGATGCAACAGTATCTGGGAATCAAAGCAGATTACCCAGACACACTGCTGCTTTACCGAATGGGTGATTTCTATGAGGTGTTCTATGGTGACGCCGAGCTGGCCTCGCGGTTGCTGGATATAACGCTTACTCAGCGCGGTAAGTCTGGTGGCGAACCGATTCCCATGGCCGGCGTACCCTATCATAGCATCGACCAATATCTAGCCAAGTTAGTAAAGCTGGGCCACTCGGTGGCTATTGCCGAGCAAATTGGCGACCCGGCAACCAGTAAAGGCCCTGTCGAGCGCAAGGTTGTTCGAGTTGTAACGCCAGGCACCCTTATTGAAGACAGCTTATTAGACGAACGCCGAGACAACATCTTAGCGGCGGTTTATCAGCGTGACGGGCTCTATTCAATCGCGACCATGGAGTTGTCTCTTGGACACTTCAAAGCACAACAACTTGATGACTTAGACCAAGTGTTCTCAGAGTTAAAACGCATTCAACCCGCTGAGCTTCTGGTTACCGAGCAAAGCCCAGCAGTCAACGAGGTGTCGACGGGTATCGCTTCACGGGCGGTGCCAAATTGGTACTTTGATTTCGACGTCGCTAATGAATTGCTATGCAAACAATTTAATACCAAGAATTTGGTCGCTTACGGCTGCCAAGATTTTCCGCTGGCGGTCTCTGCAGCCGGCGCACTGCTGCAATACACCAAAGATATGCAGTATCATGCCGTGCCTCATATTAGTGATTTTAGCATTTCACAAAAGAGTGATTTTCTAATTATTGATGCCGCCAGTCGACAAAATCTCGAGATAGAAACCAACCTTTCCGGTGGTCGTGACTTTACCTTGGTGGCGTTGATGGATAAATGTGCTAACCCTATGGGCGCACGCTTATTGCGTCGTTGGTTGCACGGGCCGATTTCGGACCGCAATGTGCTTAGCCAGCGCCAACTTGCGGTTGGTGAGTTTATCCAGCGCGTAGATCAAAATGCGGTGCACGATCTGCTGCGTAAATGTGGCGATATTGAGCGTATACTCACTAGAATTGCGCTTAACAATGCTCGCCCAAGAGACCTTGTTCGCCTGCGTCAAGCGCTGCATTGCTTGCCAGCTTTAAGCAATTTGCTATCGACTGCTGACACCGATTTACTCTCCGAGCTTAGCAATAAGCTAGGACCATTCAATCAACCACAAACGCTACTCGACGCCGCGATTCTAGATGAGCCGGCTGTGGTAATTCGTGATGGCGGCGTAATTCGCCCAGAATTTGATGCCGAATTTCAAGAACTTCATACCCTGAGCAAAAACACCGGTGAGTTCTTAGTTGAACTAGAGCAGCGTGAGCGCCAACAAACAGGCATTGGCACCTTACGTGTTAAATACAATCGGGTTCATGGATTTTATATTGAGATGAGCAAGGCGCAGGCCGCCGAGGTACCGGAACACTATATTCGTCGTCAAACCTTAAAAAATGCTGAGCGCTATATTACCCAAGAGCTGAAAGAATATGAAGATAAGGTATTAAGCGCTCGTGAAAAAGCATTAGCACGGGAAAAATATTTATTCCAAAGTGTGATCGACCAATTGCAACCTGCGCTGCGTGATATGCAATCAATGGCACAATCATTGGCCCAATTAGATGTGCTGAGTAATTTTGCCGAGCGCGCTGTCGCATTGAGTTTTTGTTGCCCAGTTTTGTCCGAGCAAAGCGGAATAAAAATCATTCAAGGCCGACACCCTGTTGTCGAAGCGAACCAGTCAGCGCCCTTTATAGCCAACGACTTACTGTTTGATGACGATACCCGCATGCACGTGATTACCGGTCCAAACATGGGTGGTAAGAGTACCTATATGCGTCAGAACGCCTTGATTACGTTACTCGCTTATACCGGCAGTTATGTGCCGGCAAGCTCGGCAATAATTGGCCCCATAGACCGTATATTCACTCGCATAGGTGCCGCTGATGACCTAGCGGGCGGGCGATCAACCTTTATGGTTGAAATGACCGAGATGGCCAACATATTACGCAACGCGACCCCAAATAGTCTTGTTTTAGTTGATGAAATCGGCCGTGGCACTAGCACCTACGATGGCTTATCATTGGCGTGGGCTTGTGCTCTTGATTTAGCAAAAAGACTCAAAGCATTTAGTTTATTTGCCACTCACTATTTTGAAATCACCGAATTGGCGGAACAGCTTGCCAACGTCAATAACGTGCACCTTGATGCGGTCGAGCATGGGCAAGACATTGTTTTTATGTACCATCTCAAAGATGGGCCTGCGAACCAGAGCTACGGCATTCAAGTTGCTCGCCTAGCAGGTCTCCCAAATCAAGTGCTCGACGCAGCTGAAGACAAGTTACGGGCACTCGAGCTAGACGCCAGCAAACCGCTATCAGGACAATCTCATCAGCACAGCATGGACTTCGCGGCACTCGAGCCCGCTCGTCAGAGCCAGCTTGAAAAGAGACTGAAATCGATAGACCCAGACGAATTAAATGCTCGACAAGCGTTAGATCTCTTGTACGAACTCAAATCGACCTTAAACTAACAGATCAAACTCGATTGATTTAGTGCAGCCTTGCCCATAAAATACGCGCTGCTTAAGAATCATCGATAATGGAAAAATGCGGAGAACCCGATGACCTATGTTGTAAAAGAAGAATGCATTAAGTGTAAGTACACCGACTGTGTTGAAGTATGCCCAGTAGATTGCTTTCATGAAGGCCCTAATTTTTTAGTTATTGATCCAGAAGAATGCATTGACTGCAGCTTGTGCGAACCAGAGTGTCCCGTGGGCGCAATTGTTGCTGATGACGACCTAGAGTCGAAAGATGAGCACTATTTAGAGCTTAACGAAGAGCTGTCAGCGGTCTGGCCAGTGATTACAGAGAAGAAGCCAGCGCCTGAAGATGCTGATGAATGGGCTGAAAAAGAAGACAAACTTAAACTGCTAGAGCGTTAATGGCGTGTCATAGCTCTTAGTAATAAAACCAAGAGCAATAAAACCAAGAATTAAAAAAGGAGCCAACTGGCTCCTTTTTTATTAATCTGCTCCCCCCAGAGCTGGCATAAATACTTGCAGCTACTCAAGCCCTAGGCAGGAGAAAGCAAGCTAAGCGTTTTAAGATGAATCTTTGTCGAGGCCTAAACGACGAATCAACTCGGCCGATGGTAAGTAACCTGGCGTTAGAGTGCCATCATCGAAAATAATCGTTGGTGTGCCACGAACACCAACCTGCTGTCCCAGGTTATAAGTTTCGGTAATTGGGTTTTCACAAGTCGCTGTCGGCACTGAGCCGCCATTTTTAGCCGTCGTCAATGCTGATTGCTGATCATCATTACACCAAACTGACACGTATTTTTTATGGCTTTCCGAGCCAACTCCAGCGCGCGGGAATGCCAAATAACGTACCTGGATTCCGGCATCGGTAAGCTCACCAACTTCATTATGTAATCTACGGCAATAGCCACAGTCGATATCAGTAAAAACGGTAATATGACGTTTAGCATCTTCAGGCCCAAAAACAATCATTTTGCTCATAGGAACGTCTTTGATAACGTTCGCAACGCGCTCAGCTTGAGCTACATCACCTAGATTAGCTTGCTCTTTGGTATTAAGCAGTTCACCAATCAACACGTGCTCGCCAGCAACGTAAACGAAGGCGTAGTTACCTTGAAACTCCATGCGGTAAACATTCTTCGCCGGAGTTGTCACAATCTCGGCATCTATCGCTGGCGGGATCATTTTAACAAGCTCAGTGCGAACGCGCTCAATTTTTTCAGCATCGCTCGCTGCCTGCACAGAAAAAGCCGTCATGCTCAGGGCGGCAGTAAGGGTAAGCATCAATACTTTCATCGAGTTAGCTTTTAATGACATAGTCATATTTATTCCATTAGATTAGTAGTTTGGTTGGGTTAAGTTTGATACTAAAAACCAACACCGGTTATTCAAACGTCAAAGGCCTGCTAGTTTGCTAGTCTCTGAAATTATTAAATTGTAGCGGAATTCCAACCTCAGTCTCGGGGTCGCGTAAAAATGCGATCACCTGCTGTAAGTCATCCCGCTTCTTGCCCGTGACACGAAGCTGTTCGCCCTGAATCGCGGTTTGAACTTTGAGCTTTTTATCCTTTATCTGTTTTACCAGCTTACGCCCTAAATCAGAATCTATACCTTCTTTTAAATCGATGATTTGACGAGCTTTACCGCCCCCAACTTCTTCGATTTCGTGATAATGCAAACAGCTTAAATCTAAACCTCTCTTTGCAAGCTTCTGACACAACACATCGACCGCTTGACGAACTTGAAAGTCATTGTCTGCGAACACGGTCAGTGTCGATGCAGTCTGTTCAATTCGAGCATCAGACCCCTTAAAGTCAAAGCGTGTGCTTAACTCTTTGTTGGCCTGATGCAAACCATTGGTCAATTCTGGTTTATCTATCTCGGATACAATATCAAATGATGGCATAATAATGGCGACTAGTACTAGACAGTAAGTGATTAATTAATCAGCTGTAATTAAGATTAAAACGTATAATCCTATTTTACCATAGCCGGTGTTAGAAACTACAGTTATCAATCTATCACCGATTAACTAGTTAGACCGACTTCCAGAGTTCATGCTTACAAAAACAATATGCTAATACGAAACTTAATAATCGCCACTATCGCCTTACTGGGCCTTAGCATTAGCGGCTCCGTGACGGCGGTGATATATGTATACGAACAACCCAATGGAAGCACTGTAATTACTGATAGCCGCATAAAAAAGCCGGGCTACAAACTCAAAAAGAGCTATTCAAGCAAGTCCTATCGATCAAACACTCAACGTTCGCCTTATAGAGCCAGAACCATAAAATCTAAATATGACGCGGTAATCGTCAACACAGCTCTTAAGTACGATTTGGAGCCCAGTTTTATCAAGGCCGTAATTCATGTTGAGTCAGCCTTTGATCGCTATGCATTGTCACATGCAGGCGCAATGGGCCTGATGCAACTAATGCCGGCAACAGCGTCCAACTATCAGCTGAAACAAGATCATTTTAACCCCAAGCGAAACATTGACGTTGGGGTACAACATATAAAGAATTTAATGGAGCGCTATAACAGCGATAAGCGCCTATCGTTGGCTGCTTATAACGCTGGCGAAGGTGCCGTGAGTAAGTACAACGGCGTGCCACCCTATGAAGAAACCCAGGGCTACATCATAAAAGTAATGCGGCTTTACAAGCTTTACAAAAAAGAAATTTAAAGCAACCCTAGGGGGAAACTAAGTCCCCTCTCCTTCCGAATCAAGCCTCGCACCAATCATGATTTGCTTCATAGCAAAAACGGCTTCGTAAAAACCAGTCATCGCCGCACGAGCGACAATCGAATGGCCAATATTAAGACATACTAATTCTGGAATCTGAGCAATTTGCGCGACGTTTTGATAGTGCAACCCATGCCCAGCGTTAACTTGAATACCGAGACTATGTGCCAGCGCAGCACCTTTGCGCAGGCGCTCTAGCTCCGCTTCAAGTGGATGTCCACCGCAATCAGCATAGCCACCAGTATGCAGCTCGACGATTTCGACCCCCAGCACTTTTGACGCCTGAATTTGTTCCTCATCTGGATCAATAAACAGCGAGACCTTAATACTATGCTCCTGCAAAGCACCAATATAATCTCCGAGCTCAACCATATTTTTTAGCACGTTCAAGCCGCCTTCAGTGGTCAGCTCCGCTCGTTTTTCTGGAACAATACAGCATTCGTGAGGCTTCACCGTCTGTGCGATTTTGAGCATTTCGACGGTCGCAGCCATCTCTAAATTCATCGGCAAATTAACATTGCCGCGAATACTGTAGACGTCGTGGTCTTGAATATGGCGCCGATCTTCGCGCAAATGAACGGTAACGCCGTCTGCGCCGGCTTTGCGGGCAATATCGGCTGCCTGCATGGGGTCGGGATAAGTGGTGCCGCGCGCTTGACGTAAAGTGGCTATGTGGTCAACGTTGACGCCCAGTTGAATCGTGTGATGCTCGCTCATTGTGTTAAATGGATATTTCGATTAATTAAGCAGATCGATGGCAATACTGAGTAATACCATGGTCCTGACTTGGTTTAGAGTAATTATGTTTATCGTGACTTTAGTTTAACGTGACTTAGGGTAAAACAACTCTCGACTAACAATTGGCTTGTGACCTAATGTTTTACTCAATATATCACGCATTAACTGCTTTCCCTGCGAGACTTCTTGGTTATTCAGACTGACACTACTTTGGGTATTCAGTGATTTGATAACTCGGCCATAAAACGCGCCGCGCTGCAGACTGGCTAAACGAACAAAACCCTGCGTTGGCTGATAGCGGTAAATTCCGTGATCTTCTATTGAAGTCTTACCGTCAGCTTCAAAATCAAAGTTAATTTGGTAACCAGTTTCCTTCATCACTACTTGCTCAAATTTTCGTAATACCAACGGCAACAGCTCATCGCTGTCCGCTTCGGCAAGAGCCATCACGGTTGAATGGTATCGATCAAAAAGCGCCGAGTGCGGATCATGCCGATGCAGTAAGTTAACGATCAGTTCATTACAGTAAAAACCGCACACCAAGGCGTCGCCACGAAGCTCGTGATCAACAAGATTATAATCAGTTTGGTCAATTTCGGCAGAGGTTAATATCGGTAATTCGCCCTTGCCCGTCCAGCTAACCAAAATCGGCTGAAACGGCATGAGAGAACCTTTGAGTCTGGATTTAAAGCGCCTCGCGCCCTTTGCCATTAAACCTAGGCGCCCATACTCTCGAGTGAAAACTTCAACAATCCACGACGTCTCACTATATGGGCGATTAACCAAAACATAAGCTCGCTGATGATGAACGCGCATTATAAGTTTACTCTGCTCAGCGTCGACACAACGGTCGCAAGAGTTTACTTAAGGTCTTCGTCATAACCAAGGCTATATAAATCTCTTGCGTTATCAGACCAGCCAGAACGCACTTTAACAAACAGCTCAAGAAACACTTTCTTTTCCAGCAGGGTCTCGCAATTCATGCGTGCATAGGTTCCGATTTTTTTGAGTGATTCGCCACCCTTACCGATAACTATCGCTTTGTGAGAATCTTTCTCGACCCAGATATCAGCGCCAATTTGAGCTTTGCCATCTTTAATCTGAAAGTCCACAACTTCAACCGCAGTTGCATACGGTAGTTCGTCGCCGAGACGTCGAAATAACTGCTCACGAACTAATTCAGACACCAAGAAACGAAAACTGCGGTCAGTGATCTGGTCCTCATCAAAGCCAGCAGGTTGATCAGGTAGATACGTCGTCAGCACCTGCATCAAGCGATCAACATTATCGCCGCCAGACTTAGCAATAGCGCAAATAGGCACTATTTCAGCAAAATCATACAGTTCCGAAGACTCAGCTATCAATGGTAATACGTCATTGACAGATTTTAGTTTGTCTAACTTGTTAATTACCAAAATCACCGGCATTTTGAAGTCTTGTAATGCTTTCAAGACGTGCTTGTCCCCTTCAGTCCATCCGGTGGCGGTGATCATTAAACAAACCGCATCGACACCATCAATACTCGAAATGGCGGTCTTATTAATGATGCGATTAATGGTTTTACGGTTGGATTTTTTCAGTACCGAATGAATACCAGGCGTATCAACGAACACAATTTGCTTATCATCATCAGTATGAATACCTAAAATACGATGACGGGTGGTTTGTGGGCGATGTGATGTGATGCTTATTTTTTGCCCAATGATTCGATTCATCAGGGTAGATTTACCAGCATTCGGCTTGCCGATAATAGTCACAAACCCAAATTTAAAATCCTTACTCATTCAACGTCTCTATTGGTTACTTTCTTAATTTATTAAACGCCGACTCGAGAAATAAGCCAAGCACCTGCTGTGCAGCAGATTGCTCAGCACTTCTGCGAGAACGTGCGGTGGCATAACGACTCAACTGCAACTCTTGCAGCGTGCATTCGACCGTGAAAACCTGTTCATGTTGTTCACCGAGAGTCTCTACAATTTCATAATTCGGCAGACCATAACCCTGCTTTTGCATTGCTTCTTGTAACTTACTCTTGGCATCTTTAAACGTGGATTGTTCAGAGATAGCATCGAACAAGCCTTTAAAATTGGTATGAATAAAGCGACACGCCACGTCAAAACCGGCATCTAAATACAGCGCGCCAATGATGCTCTCAACCGTGTCAGCCAAAATAGAATCGCGATTAAAACCACCACTCTTTAACTCGCCTTCGCCCAAAATAAGAAATTTACTCATATCGAGTTCGCGCGCTACAATCGCCAAGGTTTCTTTACGTACTAGGCTTGAGCGCATGCGACTTAATTTGCCCTCGGCTAACTTGGGGTAATGACGGTACAACCAGTCCGCGACCACAAAACCCAAAATGCTGTCGCCCAAAAACTCAAGACGCTCGTAATTGCTTGAGCCTTTGCTTCGATGCGTTAGCGCCAGAGTTAATAGCGATTTATCGGCAAACTCATAATCGAGCTTGCGCATCAATGCATCGGTTTTATTCAAGTACATCTACCAAAACCATAAATCCTGAGAATAAAGAGTAGCGAGATACTATCTCTAATTTAGTAAACATTGACCAGTGAAACCGCATTCCACCACGGGACCAAACTCAACAAGAATGGAAATATTACCGACGATAGGAACTCTACGTTCGTAGTTAACTTGCAGAGTAAACATAGAACGGCTTCGTTTAATGACTAGGTCCGTCTTATAATTTAAAAGTTTATGACTGCCATCTAAATACAGTTGTTTATCCATCTTCTTTATAATTTCAGCTCTGCCAACTGTCCTCAAATTCACGCCATCTACACTTCTTTCCATGGCATTCTCAATATTGCCATTTGCCGTATAGATCGGTACCAGTTGCATCGCGACATAACTAAAAAACGCCAGAACGCTTAGCGTAAAGGTCAAGCTCCAAAAGGTCCAACCCCCTTGTCGCTTGATATTCAGTAACGGCTTAGTGGCATTAAATTCTTGTTTCTGTTTCATTTCTATCTCCGCTATCAGCGATTTCCAAGGATAATGTTGCTAAAAATCTGACCTTTAGTTGTCTACAGGCTCAACTTTACTTGCTTTAATGTCGGCGCCTACACGGTCAAAATCCGGCCCACCGCCAGTAGCGGTACCGAAACTCATCCAGACAAAAAACGCTTCGCCAACAATATTTTCGTCAGGAACAAAAGTGAACGAACGGCTACGACTGTCGGCACTGTTATCTCTATTGTCTCCCATCATAAAATAGTGCCCCGCCGGTACCACCCAGGTACCCGCATTAGCATTGCTGGCCGAATATTTGTTTAACAATGTTGAGAAAGACACTGGTGAATTGTGCTCATCACCAGTCTTAATAGTTTGTTCGTATCTATTTTGCGCTTGAGTTTTACCTTGTTGAATATAGTCGTCAATTTGGCTTGACTCAATTTTATCGCCATTTACATATAACGTTTGGTTACGATAGACGATTTCGTCACCCGGCAAACCAATCAAACGCTTAATATAATTTAAGCTCGGGTTTGGCGGATATCGAAAAACAACGACATCGCCTCGCTCTGGTTCGTTGATTGACACGATTTTAGTGTGGTTTATTGGTAAGCGCAGGCCGTATGTAAACTTATTAACCAGAATAAAATCACCAATTTCGAGCGTTGGCAACATAGAGCCTGACGGAATTCTAAACGGCTCAGCAACAAAACCTCTTAGTAAGAAAACCAACAAAAGAACAGGAAAAAAAGATCTGGCGTAATCCAAATACCAAGGCTCTGGCTGTCGTTTACTTAGGCTAGGCAAGACAAATCGACAAACCAACATCACCGCTGCACACAAACACACTAAACTTAATAATATGACTTCAAACATTACTAATCACCCGTCGTCTTGAGCACAGCCAAGAACGCTTCTTGAGGTATTTCTACTGAGCCAATTTGCTTCATGCGTTTTTTACCTTCTTTTTGTTTTTCTAATAACTTACGTTTACGCGATAGGTCACCACCATAACATTTGGCTGTAACGTTTTTACGTAAGGCTTTAACGGTTTCTCGCGAGATCACTTTTGAACCGATAGCGGCTTGAATTGCCACGTCGAACATCTGTCGAGGAATTAGCTCGCGCATACGTTTGACCAATTCTCGACCACGATAAATCGACTGGTCACGATGGACTAAAATGGCTAGCGGGTCAACTGGCTCGCCATTGATCAGCACATCAACTTTCACCATATCGGTTGTTCGATATTCTTTTATATTATAGTCAAGCGACGCGTAGCCGCGACTAACCGACTTGAGTCGATCAAAGAAATCCATCACGACTTCATTTAACGGCAACTCAAAGTGCAGCATAACTTGACGGCCAAGATACTGAATGTTTTTCTGAATTCCACGTTTTTCCATACACAGAGTCATTACCGCGCCGATGTATTCTTCCGGCATCAACATATTAGCATCAATGATTGGTTCTAAAATCTCTTCAATTTTGGATAAATCAGGTAAGGCCGATGGGTTATCTACCTCGATAATCTCACCACTTTTGAGCTCTACCTTATATACCACTGTGGGTGCCGTGGTGATAAGGTCCATGTCGTATTCGCGCTCTAAGCGCTCTTGAATAATTTCCATGTGCAACATGCCAAGGAATCCGCAGCGAAAACCTAGGCCAAGTGCATCTGATACTTCAGGCTCGTAAACCAGGGATGCATCATTAAGCCTTAGCTTTCCAAGAGCATCGCGAAAGGAATCGAAGTCGGCCGAGTTAATCGGGTATAGGCCAGCAAACACTCGCGGCTGAACTTCTTGAAATCCAGCTAAGGGCTTTTCAATACCGTGTTTAGCCGAGGTAATGGTGTCACCAACTTTGGCTCCGCTAATGTCCTTTACGCCCGAAATCAAGTAACCAACCTCACCGACGTAAAGCTGGTTCTTAGGCAAACGCTTGGGGGTGAAAACGCCAAGGTCTTCAACTCCGTACTCAATACCGGTGGACATCATTTTAATTCGGTCTCGCTTCTTCATCGTGCCCGAGAAAATGCGAACTAACGACACCGTGCCCAAATAGTTATCAAACCATGAGTCCATGATTAACGCGGACAAAGGCCCATCGGGGTCACCCTTAGGGGCCGGCAGTTCATTAACGATTTGTTCTAGCAAATCGTCTATACCAATACCACTTTTTGCGCTAACGTGCAGTGCTCCGGAGCAATCAATACCGACAACGTCTTCAATCTCTTCACTCACCCGATCGACATCCGCCGCAGGCAAATCGATTTTGTTCAGTACCGGCAGAACGTCTAAACCAAGATCAACTGCGGTATAGCAGTTGGCAACCGTTTGCGCTTCCACACCTTGTGACGCATCGACAACTAATAGCGCGCCCTCACATGCAGTCAAGGAGCGCGACACTTCGTACGAAAAATCGACGTGCCCAGGTGTATCAATCATGTTTAGCTGATAGGTTTGGCCATCGCGTGCGGTGTAATTCAATGCGACACTTTGCGCCTTGATAGTAATCCCGCGCTCGCGCTCGATATCCATCGAATCAAGCACCTGTTCAGCCATCTCCCGGTCACTTAAACCACCGCACACATGAATGAATCGATCGGCCAAGGTGGACTTACCATGATCGATATGGGCAATGATGGAAAAATTCCGTAGTTTAGTAATATCGTGCGACATGACGTCCTTCAAAAGTTTGCAGATGCTTGAACGGCAGAGTTCGCCGTTAAGCCTCAAGGTTTGCAGGCAGCTTAAATACCTACGACGCGGCATTTTAACAAACCCTTGGGCCAAAGCCTAAGCTATTCTGACGATGTTTCCACTGAAATTTACCACTCTGGGCTATACTTCTCTAACTGATCATTTCCCAACCGCATTTTCTAGCATTATGACTACTCATTTCTCGGATGTACTAATCGTTGGCGGTGGTGCCGCCGGCCTAAGTTTAGCGCTTCGCCTATCACAAGATGATGTTTCTATTACGTTACTGTCGAAGTGTGATTTAACCGAAGGATCAAGCCTTTATGCTCAAGGGGGCATTGCCGCAGTATTAGATGGTAATGACAACTTCGAATCACATATTAACGACACGCATATTGCTGGTGCTGATTTGTGCAAAGAGGCGGCGGTAAAGAAAGTCGTCGAAGGTGCGCCTAGTACGATTAATTGGCTAATCGAAAAAGGGGTGAAATTCACCTTAGTAGACGGTGCTGAATACGACGGTGAAGATAGTGAATATCACTTGACCCGCGAAGGTGGACACTCTCATCGCCGCGTCATTCATGCCAAGGATGCAACTGGTCGTGAAGTAGAAACGACCTTGGAGCAGCATGTTAGAGCATTGCCGAACGTTACCATACTCGAAGACCACATCGCCATCGACTTAATTACCTCGCAAAAGCTTAAAGGCCTTTCCGGATCACGCTGCTTTGGAGCCTATGCGCTTGACGTAAAAAATAATAAGGTGAAAACCTTCGGCGCCCGCTCAGTGGTTCTCTCAACCCGCGGCGCATCAAAAGCCTATTTGTATACCACTAACCCAGACACCTCGACCGGTGATGGCATAGCCATGGCATGGCGAGCCGGTTGTCGTATAGCCAATATGGAATTTGTCCAATTTCACCCGACGTGTTTGTACCACCCCTACGCTAAAGGATCGCTGATTTCAGAGGCCGTTCGTGGCGAAGGCGGTTTACTACGGCTACCCAATGGAGACCGCTTCATGGATGATCACCATGAATTGGCCGAGTTAGCCCCACGTGACATTGTCGCCCGCGCTATCGATTATGAAATGAAGAAAGGCGGTTTCGATTCTGTCTATTTAGACATCAGCCATAAAGGCAAAGAATTTATCTTAGATCACTTTCCAAACATCGCCGCGAGCTGCGAAAACTACGGTTATGACATGACCACGCAACCGATCCCGGTTGTGCCTGCAGCCCACTACACCTGTGGCGGTATCATGACGGATTTGCGCGGACGAACTGACCTCAAACGCTTATATGCTGTAGGCGAGAGTAGTTGCACTGGGCTGCATGGCGCCAACAGATTGGCTAGCAACTCCTTGCTCGAATGCTTAGTTATTGCTGAGTCGGCGGCTGATGATATACGCCAACGATTGAAGAAGGACGAGAGAACCCTGCCGCAATTGCCCGAATGGGACGAAAGC
This sequence comes from Arenicella sp., assembly GCA_016763815.1. Classification (GTDB taxonomy): domain Bacteria; phylum Pseudomonadota; class Gammaproteobacteria; order Arenicellales; family Arenicellaceae; genus Arenicella. The sequence continues at coordinate 6,984 of JAESTB010000173.1, read as the reverse complement.
CAAGTATCAGATCCCGATGAACGCATTGTGGTGTCTCATAACTGGGATGAACTACGCCGGTTCATGTGGGACTACGTTGGCATTGTGCGCACTGATAAAAGACTTGAGCGAGCGCGAAACCGAGTAAATTTACTGCAGCAGGAAATTGTCGAATATTACGGAAATTTTCGAGTCAGCAATGACTTAATTGAATTGCGCAATCTAGTCACAATCGCAGAATTAACGATTGAATGCGCCTTAACTCGTAAAGAAAGCCGAGGCCTACACTACACCTTGGACTACCCAGAAATTAAAGCGCACGCCAGAGATACAATTTTGACGCCAAACAACTTCGTCGGCCACGCTCCCGTGCCTGAATGGAACAACAGCTAATGACGTCGGCATTGCGGCTTATTCTGGCGGCTATACTGAAATAGAGGTTTATTTGGCGCGCACCATAACTTAAAATTATGGAAAACGTTGTATCATAAGACCCAAGACATTAAAAACTGACCAATGGTTTCCAATATTTGGCTAGAAACCATGAACCATGCAATAGCTCGCTAATATGCTCGGTTTTTTAGATCAATATTGAAAACTTAGTCATCTTCTTTTTGCACCGGCTTCATCCTGAGGCCTCACAATTAGCTTAATTAGAATAATTTTTTGGGGAGAGTATGCAAGATCCACTATCAAGGGTTGATTTAAACCTGCTAGTTGCCTTTCAGGTGCTAATGCAAGAAAAGAATGTAACGCGAGCCGCCGAAAGAATGTTCGTGACACAACCGGCGATGAGCAAGACGTTAAACCGCTTGCGTAACTTGATTGATGACGAACTTTTCGTACGCTCATCTCACGGCCTCACGCCTACGCCCAAAACACTCGAGTTAGAGAAACCGGTTAACGATATTCTGAATCAGCTTACTGAGCTTATGGTTCATAATAAAGAGTTTGACCCAGCGAATACAGCGGCAACAATTTCACTTGCGACACTGGGCACATCGGCAAGCGTTGGCATGCCTGCGTTCGTCAATAAGCTTCGTCAGAACGCACCAAAGTTGATGCTAATCAGCCAAAATATTGATGATAAATGGGAAGACCGGCTACGATCAGGGAATTTAGACTTTGCCATTGTGGCGAAAAATAAATTCAGTGATGACTTTATCACCCTCAAGCTAATGAGTATTAAACCTTTCCTGTATATGCGCAAGGATCACCCATTAGCCTCGGTCGAGCACATCACGCTTGAGCAGCGGCGCGAGTATCAACATATGGCAGTCTATTTTCCGAATTTTGAGACCACGAAAGAAGACATGAAAAAGCTGTTTGCCTCGTTTGGCATTCTATCCAACGTGCCGTTCTTGACGACTAATCTATTGGTGTGCCTCGAGACTCTACGCAAAACAGACATGCTAATGATTGCATCAGATCGATTAATGGACTCATCTTTGGTAAGCGAACATTTCGTTAGTAAACCGCTAGAAGATCTGATTAATTTAAAAATTGACACCTTGTCTCTAGTTCAGCACGTGAGAACTAAGAACTCTGCATTGCACCAGTACTTGACAAGATTAATAGTCGAAAGCTTTGCTCATCCTGACGTGATTTAACAGCGGATATTTTCAAACGAATTCTCAGGGCGTTTATTTTCGCATCGAGTCGCTCTAACGCTCGATGCGATCAAAATTAAGCAATAAAGGCACGGTGAGTCGCGAATATCGATGGCTCGTAAGTAATCGCTAGACTGTGTCGGTTTTGAAAAAAACGCCAAGTCACTAAAGCCCAGAAAGAGCCTTCAATTTGTTAACTATGTCGGCTAAATCTTTATCCTCAGAGTCATACCGCCCCATCAACCAATCCATGATCACTGGGTCTTGTACGTCAAGCAGACGCTGAAAACTAACTTGTTCAGCGTCACTTAATTTAGCATAGTCATCTTGTAAGAACCGATCAAATAGTACGTCTAGTTCCCTAATGCCTCTGCGGCACCGCCAGACTAATTGATTCTCGTTTAGCATAACAATCAGTGGTAGTTTAGAACTATCGTTTAGAGCGATCGCTCTGCGATCATCTTCTTGATTTCACTGATCGCCTTACCTGGGTTTAGGCCTTTTGGGCAAGCATTAGTACAATTCATGATGGTATGACAACGATATAGTTTGAATGGATCTTCTAAGGAATCTAAACGCTCACCTGTCGCTTCATCACGGCTGTCAGCCAACCAACGATAGCTTTGCAGTAAAATGGCTGGACCCAAATATTTATCGCTATTCCACCAGTAGCTCGGACAGGAGGTAGAGCAGCAGGCACAAAGTATGCATTCATATAGGCCATCTAATTTTTCACGGTCTTCTTTCGACTGTAAACGTTCAGCTGCCAACGAAACTGGAGTTTTAGTTTTCAACCATGGCTCAACCGACGCGTATTGTGCGTAGAAGTGAGTCATATCCGGCACTAAGTCCTTAATCACCGACATATGCGGCAGCGGATAAATCGGCACGTCACCTTTGCATTCGTCAACACCTTTGGTGCACGCTAAGGTATTGGTGCCATCAATGTTCATCGCGCATGAGCCGCAAATACCTTCGCGGCATGAGCGTCGAAATGTCAGCGTTGGGTCTATCTCATTTTTAATCTTGATCAAAGCATCAAGCACCATCGGCCCACAATCATCCATATCAACATCATAGGTGTCAGTATGTGGGTTTTTATCATCATCCGGTGACCAACGATAAATCTTAAAAGAGCGAACATTTGTTGCACTAGCAGGTGCAGTGTAATGCTTGCCTTTCTCAACTTTAGAATTCTTTGGTAAGGTAAATTCAGCCATTATTTTTTCCTCTTAAACCTAGTTCGTAAGCGCTTAATAGACGCGTGGTTTCGGTTTGATGTATTCCACATCATCAGTCATGGTGTAGGCATGAACTGGGCGGAAATCAATCGTCGTATTATGTTGCTCATCACACCATGTCAGCGTGTGCTTCATCCAGTTCTCATCATCACGATCTGGCATGTCATCACGGGCATGAGCACCACGACTCTCGTCACGGTTAGCCGCTGAATTCATTGTGACAACCGCTTGGCTTAACAAATTCTCTAACTCTAAGGTCTCGATTAAGTCGGTGTTCCAAATCAAACCACGATCAGTGGTTTTAACATCGGCAAAACTAGCCGCCGTTGCAGCCAACTTATCAACACCTTGATTCATCACTTCGCCGGTACGAAATACCGCGCAATGCGCTTGCATCGTACGCTGCATTTCTAAACGAATCTCAGCCGTTGAGCGAGAGCCATCGGCATAACGTAACTTATCTAAGCGCTCAAGCGTCTCTTTACCAACGTCTTCAGAGAAGCTCGACATCGGCTCACTTGGATCAACTGTTTCTTTCGCTCGCAGTGCTGCGGCGCGACCAAACACAATCAAATCAAGCAGTGAATTCGAGCCTAAACGATTGGCACCATGCACTGATACACAAGCCGCTTCGCCGATCGCCATCAAGCCTGATACGACACTATCCGGGTCACCATCTCGAAGGGTTAGAACTTCACCATGATAATTAGTCGGAATGCCGCCCATATTGTAATGCACTGTTGGCAACACTGGTATTGGCTCTTTAGTGACATCAATACCAGCAAAAATTTTAGCTGATTCAGAAATACCAGGTAAACGTTCATCTAATAAATCGGCACCTAAATGCTCAAGATGTAAGTGAATATGATCTTTATCTGGACCAACACCTCGGCCTTCGTTGATCTCGATCGTCATTGAACGAGAGACAACATCGCGAGACGCTAAGTCTTTGGCATTCGGCGCATAGCGCTCCATGAATCGCTCGCCTTCAGAGTTAGTTAGGTAACCACCTTCGCCGCGAGCACCTTCAGTAATTAGACAACCTGCACCGTAGATACCGGTTGGGTGGAATTGCACGAATTCCATATCTTGCAACGGTAAGCCTGCACGTAACACCATTGCATTACCGTCACCAGTACAAGTGTGCGCTGAGGTTGCCGAAAAGTAAGAACGACCATAGCCACCAGTAGCCAACACGACTTGCTTAGCGCGATAGCGATGAATAATGCCGGTCGCCATATCAATGGCGATAACACCCTTGCATTCGCCGCCTTCCATAATCAAGTCTAAGGCGAAAAATTCGATATAGAATTGAGCGTCATGCTTGAGTGCTTGTTGATATAGTGTATGCAGAATCGCATGACCCGTACGGTCAGCCGCAGCGCAGGTACGTAGTGCCTGACCTTCACCATAGTGAGTCGTCATGCCGCCAAATGCGCGTTGGTAAATTTTGCCTTCTTCAGTACGCGAAAATGGCACGCCATAGTGCTCAAGTTCGTATACCGCAGCCGCTGCGTTACGACACATATACTCGATTGAATCTTGGTCGCCTAGCCAGTCAGACCCTTTAACAGTGTCATACATATGAAAACGCCAATCATCTTCACCCATATTGCCAAGTGCCGCACTCATGCCGCCTTGAGCCGCCACCGTGTGGCTTCGAGTTGGAAATACTTTAGTAAGACACGCGGTTGATAAACCAGCTTCTGCCATACCGAAAGTCGCGCGTAAGCCGGCGCCACCAGCGCCAACTACCACTACATCAAATGAGTGGTCAATAATTTGATAATCGCCTTTCACGATTTAGCCTCCTACCGAAACTTTTAGTACTGCGATAACAGCCAAGACAGCCATAATTACCGCTGCAAATTTTGTACCCAACAATAGAACCAGATTGATCCATTTAGTTGGCACATAATCTTCAATAACAACTTGTAAACCCGTTTGGGCGTGAAACAGAGCCGTTAACGTAAATAATAAAACAATGGTCGCGTTTATCGGCGAGCTTAGCCATGTCTGAGCTTGCGCATGTGTGCCGCCAGCCAAGCAAAGTACTGAGATAACGAACCATAAGCCCATTGGAATAAGGGCAATCGCGGTAACGCGCTGCCACCACCAATGAGAGAAACCATGCTTAGCTGAGCCTAAACCCGTCGCTTGAGATAGTGGGCTACGAAATTTCATTACCAACCTCCTGTAACAGCAAACAAAATAGTTATTAAGGTTAGTGCTACAGCGCTTACTAGGACCGCGTAACCTGATTTATTTAAAGTCGCTAAATCGTGACCTTTACCGGCATCCCAAAAGAGGTGTCGAATGCCGTTCGACATGTGGTAATAAAATGAGAATGCCCAAGCCAATAAAAACAACTTAGCGAACCAATGTGAAAAACACGCTTGAAGGTCGGCATAAGCCTCTGGGCCACTGGCAATACTCATTAACCAATAAACTAATACCGGCGTACTAACCGCCATAAAGCTACCGAAGACTCGATTGAGGATCGATAACACAGACGTTATCTGTGGTTTATAAACCGACAGATGAGGTGATAGGGGTCTCTCTTTTTGCATATCAGAGTTACTCTCTTTGAATTATTTAGAATTCTTGCTTGCGGTATACGCGAACGTTACCGATCATTCGTGGTTCAGACCTAATTTAGGCTGGAGGCATTCTACAACATGTTATGGGGAAGTAGCAGGCGATAGATCAGAAACTGGAGTATTAACGGTAATTAATTTACTGAATGCGGCCCTGTTTCGATATAAATCGAGTTTTTTAATACTAATTAGGCCATGCCGAGACTTATATGGTCACTAAAAATCATAGCAACGCCCTTTCGACTCCCAATCACCATAGCGCGTTGGCTCTAAGCCTTTTGGCCCATTAATTTCTTTCTCTAATGGTTTTACAAGTTTAGCCGATTTACCCTCGGCATGAGAACCATTACCATCATTGGGGGTGACACTCAACGGTTGTTTATTTTCAACAGCTTTGCTTGGCTTTTCTCGGTTACTCATAACGTCTCTCGTTTGCCTTACTTAAGAAGAAAAACCGCTTAAGCGGTGACTCTTAATGATATTAACCAGAGGCAATGATAGCATGCCCACTATGAATATTTATTCAACAAAATAGCATCTATGAAGCCCGATTCGAAACATCACGCGATTAATAACTTAAGTGTCTTAAAGTTCAGTGGCGCCGACACCCTAAGCTTTCTTCAGGGCCAGCTCAGTAATGATATTAACGCACTGTCTTCAAGCTGGCAGTACAGTGGGTATTGCAACCCTAAAGGTCGTTTACTGGCACTATTCCAAGTCTGGAAAAATGATCAAGTAGTCTACGCTACAATCGATCGAACACTGGTAGACGCCACAGTTAAGCGGCTGCGTATGTACATAATGCGTAGTAAGGTGGTTATCGATCAACTCGAGACGGCTAGATGCACAGGTGTGATCGGCGACTCATCGACGTCAGGCAGTACGCTGGATAAAAATACAGAGCGCTTTTCGGTCGATATTAAGCAATCCATACACACACTATATTTTGGTGATAGAGCATTGCTCATCGAGCTCGACCCTAGCGATTCAGCCTCACCAGAACAAGCTGATTCTCAGGCCTGGGGGCTGGCCAGCATTGCCACAGGTGAACCAACTATCGATGTAAATAATGTCGAAATGTTTGTACCACAAATGGTTAATCTCGATCTGCTTGGCGGCATCAACTTTAAAAAAGGCTGTTATACCGGGCAAGAAATCGTTGCTCGTATGCATTACTTGGGAAAATTGAAACAACGCATGTTTGTTTGCCATCTTGATGGCACCGCCGCGTCTGGAGACAAAATTTTAGCCGGTGAGAAAAATGCGGGGAACGTAGTTTCAGTTGCTAATGGCTCCGTACTCGCGGTGATTCGCCGCGAACTACTTGATAATAAACTACCTACCGAGTCAGGGGCTAAACTGGCGCCATGGGCAACACAGCCGTACTCAATCCCTGACTAAGTACGTCAAGCGCCTCTTTTGCTAAGCGGCTCCAAATTAAGTTTTTTGCTACCATGAGCCGTTCTACTTTAACAAGGTATTCCAAGCAAAACCAAACCGGGCACCGACAGTAATCGGCGCCCGATGAACCTCTTAGCCAAATGTTTGGCAGTCTTG
>JAESTB010000172.1 GCA_016763815.1 Arenicella sp. | reverse complement strand
ATCGGCATTCCTTATCCGCAACGTGACATTCACGTTCACAATCACTGATAAGCACACCTCGTTGCGCGTAAAGCGCTGCCGATATTAAGCAAGGTTTAGGCTCCATTGAATCAAAGCCTTTTTATTTACCCATCACCCAAACACATAGGAAACCTGCGTTCAAACTATTCAATAATTGCCAACGACTGTGATATAAATAAAAAGCAGCTCACGCTATTCGGGGAAAATTATGTTCTATCAATTGCGGCATAGAAGCAGTTTAGTCTTTTCGGTGTTGTTTCTAGCATTAGTGGTGTCGAGCATCGCCGTGCCTGAGTTGGTGTTGGCTAAATCAACCACTGATCCCAATCACAAAGGATGGGCAGGCAAATACCCAAAACTCAAGCACGTTGATTGGAAGCCCATTCAAGCTACGTGCAAGCAATGCAGCAAGATGGTTGATCAATACAATCAAACCATCGTGCAACTAATACTTAGCCGTTACTGGGTTAAGTTTTGGCGTGGCGCACGCAGCCTAAGAGAGAAAGGTAAGGCCGACCCATTGTGGCCAGGCAAAGGCAATATAAGCAAGTTTGAAGGAGACGCTATCGCAGCAAACCTCGAATTATTTGAACTGCAAAGTAGGCAATTAACGCTGCACAAGCAACAAGTAACACAACTGGAACAGCAAGCAAGCTATCTTCGAGCTGCGATTGGCGAATGTGAACGCACCGCGTGCAAAGGAACCAAGCCTAAGAAAAGCAAAGCAATTAGAATCGGTGGCATGGCTCCAAAAGGTGTCTATCAGCCTGATACACCCTCCATATTGAAGCAACATAAAATAAATTGGGCGGGCCCATATGCAAGCACGTGTTTACCTTGTCAAAGCATTTTCAGCCAACTTAACGCTGTGCCTGGCTGGATCACTCGAGCCCATTTCAAACTGATTAATGCACAAGCGCAACTTAAATACGCTGAACTGATTAACCAAAGCAATAAGGTAAGCCTTAGTTTTCTAACGTACAAACACCCTGACAAAACCGACTACAGCGGCTTGCAAGCTCAGGTTGATGGTTTGAACTCGGAAATCATAGGTCTCGCTCACTATTTCAAAAAACTACTCAAACAGTTAAGCGAATGTGAAAAAAAATACTGTCCTGCTAAAAATAATGAAAATGCGATTTCGTTGGCGGAAGACGAACTTATTTCAACCACGCCTATCAGCACTTGCCCAACACCACCAGCGCATGAGCAAATTTTAGTGGGCGCTAACAATGAAGTGGGGAGTCGAGCTAACTTCAAAGAGAAAGGCAAGAAAAAAGCAATTGGTATGGCGAGTAAAGCCATTACCGGACTACTGGGCATTGGTGGCAGCAATAGTAAATCAGAAGGCCCAGCAACATACAAAGACCCCGTAAAAAGTAAACATAAACTAAAGGTAAAAAACAAAAAAGCCAAACGCGAACTTCGTACTGGCGCTGTCTTTACGCAAGATGGTTTATTGGTCAGTAACGACATAAGAAAAGCGCCAGGTAACGGTACGTTTCAGTCTGTGTATTTAGAAAATCAACGTGGTTGGCGTTTACAACCAATTGCGTTGTATATGTATGAAATTTGGAAAAGTTGGAAGCTAAACGTGTCGTGGACGCGAGATACCTACATTAATGGAGAGCATGTAAAGCATGAAGAAGGTGGCTGGACTGAAAGTTGGCGCGAGCTTATCCAAAAAGGTGAAGAAACAATCTATGGAGAAGTACAACAGGCACCACTTTGGCAACAACTTGGTTTCAATACTGCGGTTAGTGGTGCAAAATCATTAGGGTCTCTATTTCCAGTTACGCCACAGATGTTGGCAAACGAAGCAATTAATTTGGTGGTTCACGTTACCGATCCTAAACAAGACCCAGTTACGACCATTCCCTATGTATTTAGACTTTCACTTGGCAACAAAGGTCAAGTGCTAGTCGAGCAAGTTGACAACACAACTGCAGCACAAGGCTCGCCTTGTGTTAATGCAACAACACGCACACTCAGTTCCGACACTAAACCAAGACAAGCGCCTGCTGCGGATACCGAGCCTTCAGCGGATACCGAGCCTTTAGTAAGTAAAAAGCCACAAACGAACGACATCAATCGCGAAGCACCTGCAAAGTCTCTTACGCTGTTGAATCGCGCTAAAGTAAAAGACCCATGCAAAGACGATTGTGGCAAACTTCGCTCACAGGCAGAATCCGCCGCTCAAGCGGCTGTACAAACGCAAAGCAACGCCGATGCAGTGCAACAGAGCGTTATTACGGCAAAAGACAAGGCTGATCAAGCAAAGCAACAAGCGGATAAAGCAAAGGAACTCGCTAAGGAGCCAGCAAGGAACGACCGTGCAATTATTAACGGCGATAAATACACCACTGCTGACACTGAATATCGCATCAAATTGCAAACTGGAATAAACGCCCAACACCAAGACGGGAAAATAAGTAACGCTGAGCATGAAAAACAAACCAAAGCCAATACGGTAAAGAAAGCACAGCAGGAACGTTTGAAGAACTTAGCACGGTTAAAAGCCGAGGCGGATAAAGCGCAAGCTAACGCAGATGCAGAGCAAGCAGCAGCAAAGCAAGCACAAGCTGAGGCAGATAAAGCGCAAAAACTGGCAGACGATGCGCAGCAAAAGGCTAACCTAACTAAAAAAGCCTACGACGACTGTATTAAGAAAACGCAAGAGGAATGTGAAAAACTCAAAGCCGCAGAAGCAAAACGCATCGCTCAAGAAGAAGCTGAAAAGGAAAGGAAGTTAGCTGAGGCCATAGCACAAGAAAAGGCTAAGGCAACGGCCAAAGTAAATAAGCAGGAACGTATCGATGAAAGAAAACGGCTACTCGATCTAATAAAAGAACTCGGCTTAATCGACAAGTCTGTGTCTGATGTGCCCAGTATTTGGCAGAGCCTCCCAGACATATTAGAAACCCCAGTTGCGATGGTTACGGAGCTACATGCTGGAGTCCCAATTTCCGTTGACACAATTAAAGCAATCGGTGGACTCTATGGTATTGCTGCAACGATGTTAAATCCGTGTACCAAGGGTGGTAAAGACAAAACCATTAAACGCTTAATGAAAAAAGTGAACAACAAAACTGGACGACAATATAGTTTTGGAGAAGCTCTTACCGAAACCGATAAAATGTGCGAGATTCTCAAACAGGTTAAAGACAAGATAAGCGCTGCTAACTAAACAAGCGAAATAATATGAGGCCTTAAAAACTTGTTAGTACTACGATCATTTTTTCCATCGAATAAAATATTGGCTATAGAACCGTGTGATGAACCAGTGTCGCATGCCCCTGCAATCGAGTTAGATCATAGCCATCAAACAACCAGTTAATCTGCTGTGCGTTAAGGTCAATGCTGCCCATCGGCAAATCCACCGGCCAGCGGAATCGTGCATTGTCGATGCGCTTCATCCACAGGATAAAGCCATTGCCTTCCCAGCCCACCAGCTTAACAATGGTTCGGGCGCTATTGCAGAAAACGAACAGCTTGGAACAGAAGGGATCCATCTGCATGTCGCCCCCGACAATCGCCACTAAGCCATTAATGGCCGTGCGCATATCCACCGACTGGCGATACAGGTAGATCATTGAATCGTCGGACGGACCGATCATCGTTTCAACCCAGCACTTCTAATGATGGTGCGGATGGTTTTATTGTCCAATGCTCCGACAAATTCGATACGCGAGCCGCTGGACAACGTGAGAGTGCAGCCATCTTGCAACTGCTGAGAGGCTAGCTGTGGTTTAACGGCAACAAACCCCGAGCTGGCAACCAGCTTGGAAGGCGAATACAGGCCGAGGTGAATCAGCTTGATCTTCTGCTGGTACAGCATCTTTACTTATGGCTATGCTCACCAGCGTAGTCTGACAGAGTGCCATCACTCTCATCCGCTGCCGTGACTTGCTTGAGTCAGTAGCGTTGCTTGTTGGTCATTGGTTTGGCGGGCGTTGCGATCTCCGAAATTGAAAACCACAGTCTGGCAGATCAGGAACCAGCCGAACAGTACGCCCTTAATTCATCGCTTACATTTAACTTTAATCCTTATGTATCTCGATTGTCTGACCATTTGAATGTAGAGCTCCTCGAAAGTAAGCAATCACCTTTTGCAATGCCTCATATGTTGGGTGTCCTTCTTCATCAACAAAATCAAGCGTAAGAACAGCGTGACCATCTCCCGGAAGAGTCGTCATTTTAATCCGCTCCACATCGGAATTAATGTATGAGCCAGAGTATCAAATTTCGCCTGCGTCGACATCCAGTCATTCTCAAAACGGAATGCTAATATAGGCTGTGTTTTATCGATATTAGTTTTGATTTTTTGGATATCGAGTTGGCTCATGTGTAGTGAGGACGCAGAATTAATAGGCATTGCGGGCTGAGATGAAACAGCCGCGGTTACGCTACTATCAGCCATTAAAGAAATTGCAAAATTTCCGGTTAAGCACATGCCTATTACTCCGACTCCAGATACCTTTCGCTCATCTTTAATCAAGCGACAAAGAGCCTTCAACCAGTCCACAATTGGACTTGATTGGTTTCGGCTGAATAACTTGAACTCCTTTCGAAGGCAAAACACTCTCATCAAATTACGGCCTGCTTGCACTTTACCAATCGGACCAAAAAGGTGAGGGATCACAACTGAAAACCCAGCTTGAATCAACTTATCAGCTAGCCGCAAAGTTGCTTGGCCAATGCCTGGCAACTCTTGGATAATAATCACGGGCGGTCCGTTACCGCGTTGGTAGACATCATGTCGAATCGTTTTATTATTAATTGTCTCAGCAGAGAAACTAGATTTTTGATACTCCGAAATTTGTATGGGCATAATGTTTATATTTTTTTGAGAAGAGTGGTGCGTATATAATTTAGTTTCGCATACACTATAGCGATTTTGATAAACGTTAATGTGTAAAAACTTGAACTTAAATTGATAAAACCTAATTCTGGGTTGAGTCATTGTCTGACAGCTAATAATGGATGAATTGGCAGAAAATTGCCCTAGGCGGTCATTCAAAATTCAAGACATGAT
>JAESTB010000171.1 GCA_016763815.1 Arenicella sp. | reverse complement strand
CGCGCCGATTTAGTCGCCCTGTACTTTATGATGGACCCCAAGTTAGTTGAGCTTGGCCTTCTGCCGTCGTTAGACGTTGGTAAAGCCGCGTACGATTCATTTATTTTGAATGGTCTCATGCTGCAGTTACGGCGTATCGAACCGGGTAAAACAATCGAACAAGCCCATATGCGTAACCGTCAAATGGCGGCCGGCTGGGTTTTTCAACAAGGCCAAGACGAAAACGTCATAAGCAAAATCGTTCGCGACGGTAAAATCTATTTCGAAATTAACGACTACCTGAAACTTCGTCAGTTATTTGGTCAATTACTCAAAGAAGTTCAGCGTATAAAGTCTCAAGGCGACTACCAAGCTGGTCGTGATTTAATTGAAAATTATGGTGTGCAGGTTGATGCCCAGATTCATCAACAAGTTCTGTCTCGCTCGAAGCCACTTGATATTCCGCCGTATAGCGGTTTTATTAATCCCACATTAAAGCCGGTCGTTAATGACGCCGGAGCAATAACCGATGTGACAATAGAATACCCTAGAGATTTTGTAGAGCAGATGCTGGAGTATGGCCGAGAGTATTCTCATTTGCCAAACTATAACTAGTAGCGGAAAGCCCCGTCATACTGAGCGCAGCCGAAGTATCCCATCAATCGAAGTTGATCGTAGAAGATGCTTCGACTGCGCTCAGCATGACGGTGTTGAGTGTTCTCAGTCAGCTCGCTATCATCACTTATAAGGCTAAATAGGTTTACCCGAAGAGAGCGGCTTGACAATATGGGTATAATTAAATACTGTTTTTAAAACCAGTTATTAATTATGCATAGAAGCCAATGAATCAAATTCTTCCAAGCAAATATTACTTGAACCATGCTTACGAATTATTTGATTTCGTTGCCAAGCAGTGCGAGTCATTACTAAGCGACGAACACAAAAACTATCTACAAGGCATAAGCGCTTTAAGCGAAGATGCTCGATGCTTACTAATTCGATGCTTGGCTCGCAAACCTTATTTCATAAAACTCTCGTCACTCAGCTACGATGAGATCAACGACATCGGCCGAGCAGTCGACGAACTACAACGCAACAATTATCTCAGGTTTGCCACTCATGACGATTGGATAAAATTAAGTCAATTACTGACTAAGCCGCAACTCGTAAAAAGCCTTGTAGACGCGCCGATTAAAATAAAATCATCGACCAAAAAAGCCGAATTAGTTGATCACGCTCAACAATATGTCAGTGGTAAAGAAGCGCATCTGTCATCTCTTCTCAGCAGCATGGTAGTAAAGCAAAGAGGAGATTTAATCGAGTATATTTTCTTTTTATTCTTTGGTGATATTCGAAACCGATTTCAACAATTTGCGATGCGCGACCTAGGCGTGATGAAAACTCGCAAAGAAGCAAAAAATGTAGCGCGGTTCGAACATATTGCCGAAGCTCAGAGTGCCTTCGAATTACAAAAGCGTCGACGAGACTTCAGCCTCAACCCAAGCGAACTTAAAGAGCAGACCGCCGACTATTTAATCGGCTGTAATGTTATCGGCCACAGTGCAAAAGAAACCTATGATCGATTACTACTCAACGTTGGCAATCAACTAGCCGACTCTGATGCCGAAAAAGCCATTACCCTTTGGAAAATGTCCGACGAGCCTGCAGCGACAGAGAAATGGGTCAGAGAAAGTTATACGCGTTTCGACAGAGACGACTTACACGCAACGTTATTAAAAATGAGAGAAGCCGACCTCAGCCCTCGCATTAAAGTCTTCATCGAGGATTTTTACGCCCGCAAGTATCAAGCAAAACGCACCAGTATTTTTACCGACATGCTTCGCGAGGCCTCAAACACAATCCCGTTAGACGAAGCATTTACCAATGATGTTGAAGACGGTGTAATCGCGCATTATCGACAATGCGGCATCGATGCCTACTTTACTGAGAATAAATTTTGGCGGGTATTATTCGCACTGACCTTTTGGGATTTACTGTTCGGGCCACAACAAACTCAGTTCTCGGAATTTGATCGCCTACCAACGCAATTAAAGAACAATAGCTTCTACACGCTTCAAAATGAAAAAATTGAACAGTGTCTTGCGTTATTCAGTAGTCATAGTTTAAGCGACAAAAAGACACTATTGTCCAGATTGACACAGCGCTCGGCAATTCATTACGGCAAACCGAATGGGCTTTTTAATTGGTCGCCAGGGTTGCTCGACACCATACAGCTAGCAATCACTCATGATACGGCCCCCGCCTTAGCAATGGTGTTAAGGCGTATGGCAAAACATTATGCCAACACCAAAGACGGCTACCCGGACCTGATGGTTATCGAAAATCGTCAATTGCGCTTTGAAGAAATCAAGGCACCTGGCGATGTATTACGTGCAAATCAATTAGTTAGTATTAACCGCCTTAGAAGCGCCGGGATTAAGGTTAATTTAACTCAAATTGAGTGGGCTACTAATCCGGAGCAAACTTACGCGGTGGTTGATATCGAAACCACTGGCGGGCGCAAAGGCGGAAACGCGATTACCGAGATAGCCGTGGTACAGGTGCGAGCCCAAGAAATCGTTAGCGAATGGTCTAGCCTGGTCAATCCTCAACGGCATATACCAGCACACATTACCCGTTTGACCGGTATTGATAACGCCATGGTTGCCAGCGCACCAATTTTTGCTGAAATAGCTGACCTACTTGAGCAACAATTAGAAGGGGCTATCTTCGTGGCGCATAATGTTGGCTTCGATTATGGATTTATTAAAGCCGCGTACGAATCAATTAACCGGTCGTTCAAAAAGCCGAAATTTTGTACCGTTAGTAATTCTCGCAAATCGTTTCCGGGCCTAAAGTCGTATAGCTTGGGTGCCTTGACCGAACATTTTGATATTGACTTAGTCAGCCATCATCGAGCGTTGAGTGATGCCAAAGCGACAGCTGATCTACTTAGGCTGATTCAAGAGACTAGGCAATCGCAATCAATAGCTTAATTTTTTAAGCTCACCCGATTACTAAACTTCGCGGCCGATTCTAACATGCTCGCATTCAAATATTGCTAGACTGATGGAAACTAAGAGAGCCATAAAATGATAAAAAAACGTGCGGTAATTCAAGTTTTATTAGTATTAGCATGCGCGGTAAGCATCTGGCTCTTGCGCCCACAGAATGTCGAAGGCCATTATGGCTTTTGGTCATTGCTACCCGCAGTGCTCACCATCATTACCTGCTTTCTTACTCGCAACGTATTGTTGGCACTATTATTCGGCGTATTT
>JAESTB010000170.1 GCA_016763815.1 Arenicella sp. | reverse complement strand
GTGGAGGCGTAATATAATGAATGAAAAGGCTAATAGCAAGCCTTATTTAAGTCAGATTTGATAAAATTTGAACCAGTAGATGTCTATTCTGAGGCATTCGCTATTTAGCGGCTCTAAGTTAAATTGCTCGCCAGCCAATCTAGCAACACATTGGTTGCCGGTCCTTTATTTAGGTGGCCATGAGCGCCATGAGAACTGGCAGGTATTGCCTGAGCCTCGACATAGGCTGGATCAAGCGAATGCTGATCAATAATGTCAAAACTTACTTGGTCTTTCACATTAAACTCTCGACGTATCGGGATTGACTCAAATGGATGTAAACCGAGGTTGGCCATGGTCTGTTCAGTTGAGAATAGGCCTTCATGACGCACCTCTGTTCCGTAACCCGACTGTATGAAAGCGTCAAAGTCTAATGCCCAAAGAGAATCAACAAAGTCGAGAATTGCCTGCTTTGAAATCTCAGGGTAAACCACCACTTGATCAGAAAAAAAGTCGTTGACGAGCGCGCCAACTAGAATCGCGCTGTCATCACTGGCTAATTCTTTGCCGTTAAAAAAATCGTGATCATGCACACAAAGAGGAAAAGAAATACCGCTTTTGACTACTTGAGCCAAGCCAAAATACCGAGTAAACATGGCAAATTCAGTCGTAAAATTAAGCGGCAGATCTATCGGCGTAGCACCCGGGTAATCAATATTTGTTAGAATGATTTGATGACTCCCCATGCGCCTTTTCAAATAGCATTGCAAATCAAAATAACGCTTCAACTCGGCCACCCTAGCGTCGCTAGCATCTGCTGACAACCAATAAGAACACAAGTAATTCATAGCGAGTTAGCCTCAACTGACCGGGCGGCTATCCAGAACTCTTTGAGCTTACTAATATCCAAACCACGGTGCTCAGTAAAACACTCGACCACAAAATCAAATAGTGTTGGCGCAAGTATAACCGCCCGAAACGCTGGGGATTCGATCAGTTGAAGATCGCCGCTAGGAAAGTTTAAGTCGCTAAAGCTTGATACCGCGTTACAGATCGCTGATTCGAATTCAATGTCACTCTCAGTTAGTGCGACTATAAGCAGCACGTTAGGCCGCTGCTGCTCGCTAGACCGCTGAAAAAAAGCGCTCAACTCTGATATTGACGATGTACTCTGAATGATACGTTGCCCCCCTAAACCATTTAACGACGGCGGCTGCATACTATTTCGCGTAAATAGATAAATGCTATCGTACTGCCACAGAGGGCTGGCCTTCTCAAGTAGCAGGCGTGAATACATCGAGCTGGCTTTAGCCTCACCCAAGAGATCTGAAAAATGATCTAGAATGGGGCGCGTATCTAAGCCTGATTCGTCCCAGCCAATAAGGTAATTACGAATTCTGTCCTCCCTAGAGTTAGGATAAGTCGGTGCATTCGGTCGATCAAAACGATGAGTCCAACGCAAAAATGGCAAGTACAATACTCGACCTCCGTGTTGGCGAAACTTTTCATGAATGTAACCCTCTTCGCCCCCAGAGCCTCTAAACTTAAGATTGAAACCGGGCCAATGATCCCTCACACAAGCAAATAACCCCAATCCTTGCATTGGTATATCAAACGGTTCATTTCCAATCTTACTACTGCGATCATCTTTACCCCATCGCCGATAAAATCCCTCACTCCACTCAGGCGTCATATGAGTACTGAAATTATCATGACTATCATAGTAAATAGGCCCGTGTAAAATATCAGCTGAGTCTGAGTTTTCATCGAAATAGTCGATTAGGCTCTGCAATGCCCCTGCATGCAAGAACACATGACAGTCCATGCAAAGCACATATTTACCGTTAGCCTCATGAAAAACGCGTTCACGAATCGCCGTTCCTCGATACTCCTTTGCGGCGATGTAACGCACGTGCGGAACTCGCTCGGCGAGACCTCTTACCGCGGCGCCGTGTTTCGAGTTGGGGTTGTTGTCGATAATTAGAATTTCAATATCGTGCACGCATTGTTGGTGATACAACACCAAATTAATGACCGAAAAGTAGACGCCATCGTAATCGTCGTGGGCGGCCAATTTAGGGCGAAGGTTAACACTGCTTGGCCCACTGGCTACAGCATTCACTAGCGGGTTACTTGAGTCGGTTTGCTAGCCGCACCGTCAATTTCAACAAGCACTGTTCGCACTTGGTTTTTTATTGCCTGACTCAGGTTTTGTTCTAACAGTGATTGTAAAGACTCAATCGACTCTTCGCTGCGACCATTCTGATGCCAAGCCTGAGCTTTTAATAATTCGGCCGTGTGTGTGTAAATAGAGGGTTCATGATAATTGACTTCGATTGGCTTACCGATTTCACCTGCCTGCTCAGCGAATAACGCAGCAGCATCAAAATCTCTTTTGTCAAAATGCATCTTTGCCAGCCGAAAAAGCGGTTCCGCACGACTTGTTGTTAATTCAAAAGCCGCTTGCCAATGGTGAATTGCGCCTTCCAGCCGTTGCTTGGCCAGACAAATATTACCCGAGAGGTAGTGCGCCATCCACAAGACCGACTCGGCTGCAGCCAACTTAGAAATGCCGTCGAAGTGCGTTAACGCTAGATCCAACTGACCACCGCTTAGCTCTATTAACCCTAGGGCCATTAATAAATCCGCATCGATCTCAAATTCACCTAATACCGCGTCGAGTAGAAAACGATTGGCTACAGTACCGCCAACCCAGTCAGGTTGGGCGGCATGACTACGAATTGAGAATGATGATACAAAGCCAACTTCTAAGTCACCTAGTACCGGTTGTTCAGCGGCGGGGTAATTGAAACCGACCTTAGCGCTTGCCCTGAATAAGCGTGCTTCCGACACAACAGCACTGCTTTTGGCTATATCGACAACGCCAACATCGGCATTGGCCGGCAACCTTAAGCCAGGCTCCAAAACACATAACTCTTCATTTAACGCTAGCAACAAAACCCAATCAGCCCGCTTCTGTGCTTGTGCAATCAATGCGGTTTTCGCCTCGCCGTAATGGCTCAAGGGACTGGTCACAAAATGACCATCGATACCCGCTAAGTTATTTCTTACAAATAACTGATCTTGCTCTTCCATGCCCTGCGAACATACCACCCAGTAATCAATAAAGGGCTTGGCCGATAACAGCATGGTATCAGACAACTTTGTGTTGGGTTTTATCAGTATTGCTAAGCAAATAGTACTAGAGGAATTTTGTGCCATTGATTCACTGCAGCTCTTGGTTCTGTCGATTATTAATAGTTCTGTAGAGCTTTGCTACAAAGCTTCTGTCTGAATTAGCACATAGCCCAAAACAGTCATTAACTGGCTTTACGAGAAAGCGCTTGCTATTACATATTGGCATTAGGGTCAGCGATTCTATAATAGCATTAAGTTTATTAGTGCGTATTTTGTGGCCGCTGGTTCGATGCTTTAAAAAATCATGTCACTTCTACAGAAACTTTCTCGATAACAGAATAGCGATAGATTCTAAGGTACCTGGGATGCGTCATAAACCACCTCGTTCTATCACTGCAAATACTCAAACTGGACATCCATCATATGGCACAAACTGGAGGCACAAACTGGACATCCATCATAAACTAGTTGAAGTTTAATCTTTAAACTGACATTGTGTTTATATTCAAGGATTGATTAAGAGACAAGGATGCCTCGACCTAGAAAGACGATTATTTCATTAGACGACACACCGTACTATCATTGCGTTGCACGCTGCGTTCGCCGCGCGTTCTTATGTGGTGTCGATCACTATTCAGGCAACGATTACGAACACCGCCGTCAGTGGTTAGAAGACAAACTACACTCGACTGCGGCGGCCTTTGCTATTAAGTTGTGCGCCTACGCGGTTATGAGCAATCATTATCATGTTGTCCTGCATGTTCGTATTGATTTAGCTAGCGAATGGTCTGATCGAGATGTTGTGACCCGATGGCACTCACTTTTCGCCGGCAACCTAGTATCTCAACGCTTTCTTTTAGGGGAACTACTGAGTGATATTCAGATGAAATTACTGTCCAAAGATATAGAAACTTGGCGCGCCCGACTCTGTGATATCTCTTGGTACATGCGCATTGTTAATGAAGCGGTGGCGCGCAAAGCGAATGAAGAGGACCATTGTACTGGGCGGTTTTGGGAGGGCCGATTCAAAAGCCAAGCACTACTCGATGACCGAGCGCTACTTGCCTGTATGGCCTATGTTGATCTCAACCCCGTACGAACTTCAGTCTCTGATTCGCCAGAAGCCTCGGATCACGCGTGTGTAAAGCAACGCATTGACGCTCTTGAAAAAAACCAACCAGAGAAGAAAACAATCGAATCATTTGTCGGGAGCCAGGCAGAGAAAACCGGAATACCATTCAGGTTAACCGAATACCTAGAGCTGGTTGATTGGACCGGGCGAATACTAAGAGACGACAAACGTGACGCAATCAATGATGCTTTACCGCCGATACTTGAGCGACTAGCGTTCAATGAAGAGGCGTGGAAGATACTCACCACTAAGTTTGAACAGCAATTCAAACACTGGGTTGGCTCAGCAAATATCGTTAAACAAACCTATTCTGATAAGTGTTATCAGCGTATCCCTTCAACCGCCAACCACAAAATCTTGTTTGGCTAGGTAAGACGCCTAAATTAACATTGTTAGCAATTGGCAGGGCCTTAACTCGCCTAGAAATCGAGGGTTAAGCAAACTGTGCCTTAACTTGATCTATAAATTTCAATAACAACTCAAGGCTCCCAATTTCGCGAATCTGAATAATTAAATTGGCACAAGCTAACTAACTAGGTCATGCGATGGATGTCTAATTAACTTCGCAAGCTAGCTAGCTAGGTCAGGCGATGGATGTCTAATTAGCTTAGATGTCTAATTAGCTTCTCTCTTTTGAGTGGACGTCAAGAACCCAAGCTTTGTTGTTTCATGAGTTCAATTCCCGATAGCATATAAGCAACACCAAAACTGATGCCAGCGCCAATGAAGAGCAGCGAATGAGAAAACAGGATAGTTGCAACAGAAAATACGAATGACAAAATCCACAAACTAGAGGCCCAAAGCAAGACTCTGTTCCGCAACATCTGTATCGACAAGAACAGTAGTCCCGTAATCATCGTAAATGCTCCAGCCTCATAAAAATTGATCCCGAACATAATCGCGTCTGGCCCAACGATGCTAGCGATGCCGGTTGTAGAAAGTACAAACGCTATCACCCCGATTCCTCCAAGCCGCTCAGCATACTTAAGGTAAATGGCCGCCAAACCGAAAAGCAAACAGATGTCCACGAAAGAGTATAACCCTTCGAGCCATGCGACCTCTTCATGGTAAGGAATAAACGAAGAAATTACTCGAAGCAGACCTCCGATCAAGGCCGCCCCACCGCCTAAACGATACAAAAATTGTGATGAAACTTGCACTTTATCTCCTATTGAAATGCTTGCAACTGATACTTGTCGCAAGTCATAGAAACTATTTTAATACCTCAAGATAACTTGAGGTCAAGCACTGGCTTCGCGATTCCATCTCATAAACAAATTATACTGAATGTCCTTTGGTCTAAATACATACGACTTACATAATACCTGCGAATTCCAATGACACGGTCAGGTCTGAAAGAACTAAATTAAGCTAGCTTAGCATGACAAACTCAAAGCCGGAGGAGGCTCGAATCGGTGAAATAGCATGGGCACCCATCCTACGAATACTGAGAGTTTAACTTCGTAAAGCTCAAAAATTACAAACTAATTTCACTATGCAACTGCCCTATTCCGCTCTATAAACGCACTTGTCATAAGCGAGCGGCAATGGTCCGCCGAGACAAATTTGGCGACCTAGGTTAAATAAATTGCAAACTGAGGGTGTTCTCAGACCAAAACTAGCTATTAATCTAGGTGCTTGCGCCTGTATATGCTTGTATCTATGAGAAGATTTAGGTCTGCACTATCCAATGATACGCTGGATGAATGGTTGCGTTGAACAACAATAACATCAGGCAAATCTGTTCAAAAAGTTTTCAGCATGGCGGGTAGAAAAAGAAAGCCCCTGACTAACACTAGGTTAATCAAGGGCTTTTTCTATATCATAATGGCGGAGAGGGTGGGAT
>JAESTB010000169.1 GCA_016763815.1 Arenicella sp. | reverse complement strand
TTAAAAAAGCAATGACGATGAGCGCCGGCTTGATGACTCAGCTGTCAGAACGAATCTAAACTGTCAGAACGGTTCCAAGCTGTCAGAACGGTTCCAAACTGTCAGAACGGTTCCTAATAAACCGTCATCACGCCAATACGGCCTAATTAGGTTCGAATCTTTTACCTCTTTGGCTTAGCGTACTGCCGACCTTTTCGAGCTACATGTGCGGCGTATAAAGCCGCTGTCAACAACGCCACTGCGCCCGCTTGATGCGCCGCGCCCAAGGCCACTGGCACCTTCATAACAAGCGCTGAAATACCCAAGCTAACTTGAACCAGCATAATTATCAAAACTGGCCCTCGCGCTGTTTTAAAACGCTGACTCATCGCCATAACAAACCCGATGATCACCGAAATGAATACAAGTGCAGCGATAGACCGGTGCAAGAATTGAATCATAACTGGATTTTCAAATAAGTTTCTCCAAAGCGGTTGCACACTTAACCAACCCGTTGGTATCCATTCACCATTCATAGTGGGAAATGTATTGATGATATAGCCAGCCTTAGTGCCGGCGACAAAGCCACCGCTTAGCATCATCACAAAAACAATAATGACCACCCAAGCAGTCGCCTTCAAGTAAGCTGATGAGGCATGATTAGCACGAGTTTCACCGCGTAAAAAATCCATCGCGAACCACAGCATGGCGGCAAAAATGATTAATGCCAAGCCTAAATGAGCGGTCAACCTGTATTGACTCACATGAGGAATGTCCACTAAACCACTCTTAACCATGTACCAACCCATCAAACCTTGTAGGCCGCCAAGGACAAAGAGACTGAACAGGCGACCGTACCAGTCTTTCGGCACCATTCCTCTGAATATAAAGAAAACTAATGGCACAAAGTAAATCAGCCCGATGACTCGACCCAATACACGATGACCATACTCCCAGTAAAAAATGCTCTTAAACGCATCGAGACTCATGCCCGCGTTTATCTTAATGTATTCAGGACTCTGCCGATACTTATCAAAAACATCCATCCATTGCGCTTCGCCCAGCGGCGGGATAATACCCATAATGGGGTCCCATTCGACCATCGACAAGCCAGACTGAGTGAGCCGGGTAATGCCCCCGACAACAATCATAATATATACAACAGCGGCGCAAAATAGCAGCCAGCAACCGAGAACAAAAGCGTGTTGGTATTGAGAGTTTCGATTCATGACACTTGAATTGATGGCCAATAAAATTTCTAACTTAGCGGCACTAAAATTAACAGATTGAGAATAACGCGAGACTGTGAATCGTGGGTGGACAGCGTCAGGATTACCGACGGCTGACCACCCAGCTAACCAGCTTTAGATATTACAATGCCAATCACGCTCGAGTTGATAGGCCTTGAAAACACTCTATATGTCTTGAAAAACCAAAGAGGCGTTAGTACCACCAAAGCCGAAGCTATACGACATAATGGTTCGTACTTTTTGGTTTAGGTTTTCCATTAAAATTGGCAAACCGATTGCCGCTGGATCGAGTTCTCTAATATTGGCCGATGCCGTAAGAAATTTTTCTTTCATCATGATCAGAGAATAAATCGCCTCGTGAACACCCGCTGCTCCTAGAGCGTGTCCAGACAATGCTTTGGTCGCGCTGATGAACGGCATCTTGTCTTTAAAAACGTTTTTCAGAGCTTCAAGTTCTTTAACATCGCCGACCGGCGTGCTGGTACCGTGCGTATTCACGTAGTCTATTGGACCATCGACGGTTTCCATTGCCTGTTGCATGCAACGAACCGCTCCCTCGCCCGACGGAGCAACCATATCATAGCCATCTGAGGTGGCGCCAAAGCCGACCAACTCAGCGTGAATTTTTGCCCCACGAGCGACCGCGCGCTCATACTCTTCAAGCACCAAAATGCCGCCGCCGCCAGCAATAACAAAGCCATCTCGATTGGCGTCATAGGTTCTAGACGCTTGGGTTGGAGTATCATTAAACTTACTAGACATGGCGCCCATCGCGTCAAATAAAATCGACATAGTCCAATGCTCTTCCTCACCACCACCGGCGAATACCGTATGATGCCGACCACCGCGAATCAAATCAGCCGCGTGACCGATGCAATGAGCGCTGGTAGAGCAAGCTGAGCTAATTGAATAACTGGTGCCCTGGATGCCAAACATAGTCGATAAACACGCCGAGGTGGTACTGCCCATTGTTTTGGGAACAGCGTATGGCCCTACTCGTTTAACACCGCGCTCTTTAGCAATCTCGGCAGCCAGTATATTATTCGACGGTGAACCGCCACCAGAACCGGTAATCAGGCCTACCTTTGGATCTTTTATTTCGTCTAACTTTAAGCCTGCGTCTTCGATGGCCTGCTGCATAGCAACATAGCTAAACGCCGCTGCATCGCCCATAAACCGCAAATGTTTACGGTCAATCAACTCTTTTTGGTCAATCGAAACACGGCCAGCAATTTGGCTACGCATACCCAGTTCAGCATAATCATCACAAAACTGAATCCCCGATTTGCCATCTTTCAGGCTAGTGGTTACTTCAGCAACGTCATTTCCGAGGCTTGATACTATGCCCATCCCCGTAACTACAACTCGTTTCATCGCAACTAATCTCTCTGGTTGTTTAGTGATTGCTTGTTTAACTATTACTAATTTATTAAGCGTCTGTCCCAAACAGAC
This sequence comes from Arenicella sp., assembly GCA_016763815.1. GTDB lineage: Bacteria > Pseudomonadota > Gammaproteobacteria > Arenicellales > Arenicellaceae > Arenicella. Next base: position 511 of record JAESTB010000169.1, on the reverse strand, counting down.
CTACTTTTAAATCGCTCATATTGTAGATAAGCTTGTCATCGCAGAACACTTTAGCATCGGCGACACCCATGTAAAGCCGACGCGAAATTACACGTTTCATTTCGATTTCATAGCGCACTGTTTTTGCAGTTGGTTCTACTTGACCAGTGAACTTCACTTCTCCTACACCGAGTGCCCGGCCCTTGCCAGGGCCGCCATTCCATGACAGGAAAAAACCGACTAATTGCCAAACAGCATCCAAACCGAGACAGCCGGGCATTACCGGGTCCCCTTTAAAATGGCAGTCAAAAAACCACAGATCGGGCGTAACATCCAGCTCGGCAACAATCTTACCCTTACCGTGCTCACCACCATCACCTGTGATTTCTGTGATGCGATCAAACATTAGCATCGGAGGCAAAGGTAAACGTGAAATATCTTGCTCTGGAAGCTCCCCATTGCCATGTGCAATAATGTCTTCGTAGCTGTAGCTGGGTTGTTGAATCATAGGTTTCTCAGGGCCGTTTCGGTT
>JAESTB010000168.1 GCA_016763815.1 Arenicella sp. | reverse complement strand
TTGATATTGATATACCTCGGTAATACTTTTAACCTCAGACACTTCTTCGCTTAAATTCCCACGATCTTGATAATTAGTTGCTTCGACTAGACGACCATTTTCGTCATAAGCATAAGCAATGTCGTAGCCCAAACCTGTGACTCGGGTAATAACATTGCGTGGAAATCCATAGAGATCATTGACCGCACTTGGCTTAATGTTCTCAGGGTCAATCGGGCTACCATCTTCATTTAGACCGCCGGCGGCTATTGAGGCTAACTGTTGGATAGCGCGATACTCAAGATTAATCTGCCGACCAGACGAGTCTCGAATAAAATCAAGTTGCGGCGCTCGATGCCCTCCTGGGCTGTAGCCTAGACTAGTACGATTACCATTGGTGTCTTCGATGTACTCAAGATACACCGGCGAGAGAACGGTTACTGGAGCAAGGTTAATTCGAAATCGCCGGCTGTAGTGATAGCGTGTGCCGTTTTTTGCGTAAAAGTCCCAACTGCCTTCATTTCGCTCTAGAGAGCCGTGATAACCGCGGCCGGCCTTGTAGCCACCGGCTGTTGGAAAAAAGGTCACGCCACCGGCAACCCCGCCTGACACGGCGACCCAGCCACAGGGTGTAATCTGAACAAAGCTGTCGTAGTTGTGGCTCCAGCCAGGGCCTAAGCTTGATGCCGAACGATTTTGACTTGAATAGTGACGACTGAACTCTAAGTTTGGCCCCCGATCAGGTACATGCAAGTCGGTTTTGGAAAAAAACAGTGAACCATTCCAGAGGTTAACGTTTTCATACGTCGGCGAGCCAACGGGGAGAACATTGATGTTGGTCTCGGAAAATGAAAAGCGGCTTTCTAGGGTATCGATACGGCCAGTTTTAGTGGATTCGGCAGTAATAAAAACACGGGTAACGCCTTCTTGTGAGAACGCTTTATCAAAAAAGATATCACTTCTGTCGAATTCAGTCAGGCCCGCATCTAAGGTTTTTCGAGTAATAAACTGCACGCGTGATGAGAAATTTGGATGAAAGGTCTCAATCGTTACCTTAGCTTCTTGAACAAGGTCAAGGCTGAAGGTTGGCTCTACCACATTACAGGTTTGCCCATTAACACGGTCGATGATAATTGACCCGCCACCGCCACCGCCTCGACTAACTCGCCCGGCGCGTTCATTTTGTGTCTCGGCTCCGGCTCTGAAAATAACCGGCGCGGTAACCGGCAGTTCAAAACGATTGGAGCGTACTTCATCAAACTCTGAACCTTGGTTATAAACCACTTCAGCATGGTATTCTTTTGCCGGGTCTAACGGTATCGGCGGTATACTGACTTCGCCGTTTTTGCCGATTACCGATGCGATCACTTCGCCGTCTTCGAAAACTTCTAGAACTTCATACGTTGGCCGATAGTCGGCTGGTTCATGCGCATATTTTAGCGGCTCAAAACGTTGCGGCAGAAGGTCTTTTGCTAGCTCTAAAGAGTTCGGGTTAGTCGGCGTAATCCGCACCGCCGCGACTCTTTGCAAGGTCGCTTGTGAGCGCCTAAGCAACTCGCCCTCGCCTTGCGCCGGGTCACCTAGATAACTCCAGCTAATAACGGGGGCGTAATACCCTGGCTTATCACCGACTACCATGTTGGTGTATTCAATGTCAGCGCCACCGCTAAACGACGAGGGGGTGATATTGGTAAACGTTGCCTCGCCCTCAAAGTCTTCAAGCTGCATGGTCACGTTCAAGGCTTCCATTCGCTCGATTCTTGGCTCACCCTGAACAATTCGGCCAATCGAAGGGTTGGCGCTTTCGAAGCCGCTGCCACGATAGGTGCCGCCGACGTTGACCGCCGAAAAACGACTAGGCCCAAGCCCGTTAAAGACAGCAACAAAGTCACTAACTTGGTAAGCTAACTCGATTTGTATGTCTTCATCGATACTGATGTTAAGCGGATACTCTGCGCGTAATCGAGTTGCAATCGCGCCTAACTCGGTTACGCCACGAAGATCAGCCTCAACTTCTCCGAGAATTACGCCAACACTCACGAAGCCTAGCGAGTTACTTTTATAGGTGATCGAGGTGCTACCGCAGTTGGTAAACGAAAATGCAAGTTTGTCGCAATCGGGGGTCGAGATACGATGCGGAGTAATGGAGAGTTTATTCTCGGGCAGGCCGTCGGGAACCCCCTCTGGACGCACCGCTTCAGTCTTCACTAGTACGTCTATGTTAGAGACTGTATTACCAAATTCATCTCGCACATAAATTTCATCAAAACCTATCTCGGCATTGTCGATACCCACTAAGCCGGTGCCAGTTTCGAGGTCGTGAAAAAGCTCAACAGGGTCGCCAGGCAAGGTTAGTAAGGTGAAAAACTGCTCGGCACGTAACGCGGCTTGGCCAGTGGGTTCAACTCGAACCTCGATATAATTGATCGCAACTCGGCTTGGAATTGTATCGCCATTATCCTCAACAAGAAAACTGATATCAGGGCTATCGAGAATGATTTCAGGGGCTCGGTACGTTACTCGGGCAACGCCTTGCAAATCGGTGACAACCGATGCACTGCCATTCGCCCCCAGAATCACACCGTCGTCGGCAACAAATTCACCAATGCTGACCGAATGATCGAAGATCACTTCGGCCCCAGCGACCGCTAAACCCTGATTATCTCTAACATGAACGGCTAAGGCCTCATACTCTTGGCCCGCCGCGACTGTCTGGAAATTGGAATTATTGAAAAGCGTTATCGATGTGGCTTGCGAGCTGTCAAAGTTAGTGCCTTGCGAGGTTGGGTCAGCCAGTAGGCCGCCAATATCACCAGGAAATGGCTCCGCTGTTGCCCCGCCGGCTAAGCCACGAGAAATGAAGTAACCCGCCTCGCCGGTTAATGGGTCGGTGACAACCCAGACTGAACCCGACCACTCAAGATAAGTCAGTGGCTCAGCGGGTATAAGCACATCAAAGCCGAGTTGTAGCCAATCACGTACCGCCTTTGTAACCGACGCCGAGTGCAAACCAAGCGTTAACTCTAAGTCACTTAAACTCGCCGTGTTCAGAGCTAAAACGTGGTTGCCAGAGCCGACCGCCAAGGCCAGCCCTTTGTCGGCCGAAATACTTTCTACGCCAAATAGTCGCTCAAAAATTGCGTGTTCAAGATAAGACCCTTGAAGGGCTGAAAGAGTTGCGAAATCACGCTCTGAAAATGCATCGGGCCTGGCGGCTAGTGACTCGGTTACGCGCAAGGCTGCATCCAGGTTTACCCCTAAAAAATCGAACGAGATGGGTTGCCCCAAGACCGCTTCGACATTCACCGCAATATCATTACTGGCGAACACCAAATTCGGCAATGGTTGCACGATACGGCGTTTAAGCAGTTGGCTTAACGCTCGCTCGGCCTCTGACCAATCACTTAAATAGCGCAGTGCTATCTGGCTTAAAATTCGCCCACCTGAGGTTTCAAAATTTTCTTCAGACTCACGATAACGCGCATCTTGAGCGGTAATTCCGATACCGTGATAGTTACCTGAACGAACCACCTTATCGACCCGATAACTCCCTGCAGGGCCATTAAACCCAATACTGAATTTATGTAATATGCCGGCCGGTAAAATCTCTTCAGAGACCGCTACCGGAACGCCATTAACTTTTATTTGTGCTCTTAAGTCGACCAAGTACAAAGGCGTTAGACCCAAACCACCGAAGCTCAAAATCAGATCATGATCATCTTGGCTACCCGCTTGATACGACAGACTCAGACTTTTATTAGCTAACTCGGACACCGGGATAGTAACGTCCATGATTGGCAGACTCTGATTAGCATCACGGTAGGCTATAAACCTAACTTGATGAGAAAGAGACTTTGCCAGCACGGCATTTTCTGACAACACCGCTTCGACAGAAAAAGGCAGAGTATTGGGTAAGTAGCCGGCATTTTGAATTATCAAAGTGGTGGTATCAAGCTGATTTCCTGGCTCGCTGCCTTGGGGCTGATTTAAAACCGCATCAGCAAGCTGTGTTTTGACCTGTTCGACAACGTCTTGACTTTGCACTGTTTGCAAAAATGACTCTCGCAACGTATTGGCATTAAAACCACTGTCTCTGAGTAAAGTACCGCTCTCGTCCCGGGTCCAAGCTTTGACTGAGGGCATAAGGGCAAGCCATACTTGCCCACTTCGATCAAGACTAGCACCTCGATAATTGGTGTAGGGAACGTAAACACTGAGCCAGGTCTGTTGTATAAGAATCGCGCGAATGCGACCACCTTCTACAACGGTTCGATATGGCACACCCGCGCGCTGCAACACAGCTAAGGCTTGGTTCAAGCCATCGACGGCGGTCATGTCCAGCAGCTTTTCGGATGGCACTCTGACCACCCCAGTGACAAACCTGGTGGGAATGCTGCTGGCACGCATCAGTTCTGATAAAAGCAGCGCTTGGTCGGTGCTATTGCCTTCGCCCTGCTCTATCACCGAGCCGGCGCTCAACATCGAGCCGGCGTACCAGCGAGTCTCTATCTGTGAGTGAACGTATTGGTAAAGCTGTATCGGGTCATAGCCAAGCTCTTCAGCTAAGGCTTGCACGGCCGGTTCAATAGCACCGACCTCAGAATCTTCTATTGTCGGCTCAACAACCATAGCCTGAGCATAGCTTGGCGTTATTGCAGGTTCTAAAACAATGTCTTTCTGCGGTAATGCTAGTGCTTGGTATGGAAGATTACTAAAGCGTAAAATTGGCTGCTCTTGAGTGCTTTGATTTACCAGCTGATTAAGCCGAAGACTCATTGAGTGAAGGTCTTGTTGCAGACCCGCTCGTTTTAAAAATGAAACACTTGAGCTGGTTTCGTGTGCAAGTAACAAATCCTCAATATCGGCTAGTAAAGGTTCCGCCCGGCTCTGATATGACGATTTAGTGTTACTTAGCCGGTCTAAGTGTTTAGAGGATGCATTTATCTCACTCAGTTTTTGTTCTGTTAAATTAAAGTTTTCTAGGTAGAGCAAATGCTGCGCCTGCCATTGTTTGAATTTTGGCGCTAAATTTTGTATCTCAGGCAGTTGATCAAATGCCGAACCGACTCTGGCCAGAAAGCCTTTAGGTTGACCGACTATGTTTTCGAACTCTGTCAGCAGTTCAAGTTGAGCAGCAACTAAATTAGCCGCCGTAGAAGAGCCTGATAAGGTTTGCTGAATAGAACCGTCTGCCTTAGCCTGCAAACTCGATCTTGAGTGGGGTAGTGAATTAGATAGCGAGTTAGGCAGTGAATTGGATAGTGCGTTGTCAGCTAACTCGCGACCATTAACAAAGTCATTTAGAAGTTGTTCTGAGCTTCTAACCTTGGCTATCACTGAGTCATCTTCAGCCCCAAGTTTTTGCGCCGAGGAAATCGGTACGAAGCTTAATAAGGAGCATAAAAGAACGGCTAGCAGCACACCTTTGCAAGCAGACTCAGTTAGCAAATTAAGCTGAGTTACAACGTCTGTATGATTTGGTTTAAAGTCTTTCAACATTATCTCTGAACGCATTATTAGTTTTTTAGTACAAATATTTGAATTAAATTTACGAGTAAATTAGCGACGGTTAAGCCTCAGGGTCAAACAATAAAATCTTGGCAACAACGTAGCGTACCTGATAGTTGGCCATCATATTGTCCGACGCCATTGGCTAAAACAGCGGTTGAAAGAGCAACCGTATAGGACGCTATCTGCTCACAGACTAATTGCCCATCACAGCTTTGCAGCACCGTTAACTCTCCGCGAATCTCATTAGCCCCAGTGTCAATAAGACCCGAGAAAACAGTCTGTTGGTCAATATTTTGCACATTCAAACCAGCCGGGCTGACAACTTCGTCGACAAGCACTGAGAAATCATTGGCAACTCGATTCGCCGCTAAAGGCCCGATTGCTTGAGTATCGGTAACTTGTATGGTAATTAGCCCGTTCACTGCCTCGATGGCAAAACTGCTGCACACGGCAGCTGAGGTAGCTGCGTGGGCCGGGATGACAATGCAATTGACTATCGGTTTGGTCCACTGTTGGGCTAACGAAGCTGATACAGCCACCCCAGACAGCGCTAGTAGAGACTTTCTTTTTGCTGGGTTCATCTATGATCCTCTTGCAGTAATAACAACTGGAGTACCGGTATGACTACCGATGAGTTATCAGTTTTAGTATTAATCGAGATTTTGAAGGTACTTAATGGTGAGGTGTAACTGCGCCCGCCAGTTTCGACATCTTCGACCACATACATCACCTTAACCGTGGCGCGCGTATCAGCCTTTGCGGTATAGCTAAGCGAACAATCGGGGAAGGTAATGGTCGGTGCTCCCGCGATTTCAAAAGCGCTAAGGTCCGATACACTTGTGAGTCTTACTCTAAAGCGTGGAGCTTGATTGTCGCCAATCGATCTGGCCCAAGCTGGCAGCAACACCGGTTGAGTTTCAGCGGTAGAATGATCCGGAACAAACGAGCAGCTGGCGCCAGGCCTTATAGTCACAGTTACATTTGCGGTAGAGGTTTCCTTGCTGATCGTATCGGCAATGGAATACGAAAATGAATCTGAACCAATAAATAATAGACCTGGAGAGTAATTGTAATCACCCGTCGCGAGTCTAACTAAACGACCATTTTCTGGCTGTCTAGTTATCGTCACTATTAGATCGCCAAGGTCGCGGAAAACATCGTTGGCTAACAGCTTAACGTTACCCAAGCCGCCTCGGCGAAGCTCAAGCAAATCATCTTTAGCGGTTAATACTACCGCGGGTTGTTGTTGCCCTATGGCGAATCTAACACTTGCTCGTTGAGTATTACCGGCTAAATCAAAGGCATTAACTTGAAGCGTAAAGTCGCCCGTTTCACTAATGGTTTGGCCATCGAAAAAGGGTTCACCATTAAGCAACATTGTAATTCGGTCTAAATGCTGATCTGAAATATCAATATTTGGCTGTAGCTCTTGCGCGAACCGTTGCATTTCAGTGATATTGACAAAATCAATTCGGGGG
>JAESTB010000167.1 GCA_016763815.1 Arenicella sp. | reverse complement strand
TTGTCAGCGTCTGCAAGTTTAATTGGGTGGTATTCGTTCTTAGTATTTGCAGTAGCCGGGCTCTCTCAGCTTGTTGTGGGGTATCTGCTTGATAATTATTCGATACGCCCGATCTTTGCCACACTCTCTCTACTTCAAGCCGTTTTCTTCCTTGTGATGACACAGGTCAGCGGATCCGTAACTATCGTAGTTGCGATTGGTTTTATGCTTGCGGTCTTCGGTCAGATTCCGATTAATGATGTCCTTGTTGCTCGTGTCGCACGAAGTGAATGGCGGGGCCGGGCATACGCTATTCGCTCCGTTATAACCTTTTCAGTAATGGCGACAGCGATTCCAATCATTGCATGGATACATGGGGTTTGGGGGTTCACTCGTTTGTTTGAATTGCTGGTAGTATCTGCACTATTAATTTTTGCGGCGACTTTATTCCTTCCGGCCATCAACCAGGCTGTACAAAACCAAGTTAAGTTAAAGCGATAATTGATCAAAATATACAGCCTTGAAGCCTATGAGTTTGGATGGCTGCTACGGACCGACCGCGCACGACTGGTAACGAGACCATAACGGCTGCGGACCAAAGTGGTTTGTATTACTCTTAAAGAAGTCGAGAAATAGTTCGGTCTGTACAGCGCGATTAGTGGAATGTTGGCTAATCATAAATCAAGAACCTGCCTCCATTAGTGCCGACCATATACGCTCATTGATTGACTTTTCAGTCCAGCAAAAACATACTGAAAGCAGTCGTTTAGCTCTCGCAAAACGAGGACGGCAGCGATGTTTTAATATCTAAAAGACACGGCAGCATTCTGCTATTTCATTCTAGAGGCACCTCATGATTAATCACCTTCGCTTCGCGTTCATTGCAGTCTTAACATTTTCTTCAATATCAGATGCTCAAGAGCCTCGGGAGGTTTTCGAAGTTGAAATTAACGCAAACATTGATGACATTTGGAACGCATTCACAACCACCGAGGGACTAAGATCATGGGTTGCACCCCTTTCTGATATTGATTTTAAAGTTGGCGGGAAATGGAGAGCAAACTATAACCCCGACGGGCGGCTAGGTGATGCTACAACAATTGAAAACACCATTCTCAGCTATGATCCAAAACGGATGTTGTCTCTGAAAGCAACTGGTTTTCCTGAAGGCTTTAAATACCAAGATGCCGCCAAGGAAGCGTGGTCAGTTTTTTATTTTACTCCAGTGTCTAAAAGTAAAACTAAAATCACAATTGTTGGGCTTGGCTACAATGACACCGAACAATCGAAAGAAATGCGTGCTTTTTTCGAAACCGCAAATAAGTACTCAATGGATCAATTGAGTTCAGCGATGAAACTACTGCAGGCTTCAAAATCGAAGTGAATTAAGACATCGATAAACCAGACCCTTAGTTTTGCTTAGAGAAAATCAGCTGCTCTGTAATTTTATTCTTCAAGATTAAATTTGAACAGTTTTTCGATAAAGCTTATTAGTGGCGAGTTAGCTAGTTTTAACATAATTCAATGCTGTAAACTAAGACACCACGAAGCATAACTAACCCGCTTCGCGATCACCAAGAACACACCTTAGACGCTCAACATCGCCATCACTCAATTCGCCTTTTTTAACAGCAATTTGAAGCGCCCGTAAGCCAAGATCAGCATAACTTATCTTAAGCGAATCAGAGTGTTCTACTAGCGCACGCATGTGAGACTCTATCGTCGCGCTATCGCCTCTGGCGATTGGCCCGCTCAATGCGCCGGCGGTTCCGTGTTCACTAATATTCTCGAGAGTCGATTGAATCAAGGGCTGTAATGAGAGCCAAAACGATTCCTTTTCTAGGCCGGCTTTGGCGGCGGTTTCTAAACTCATATCCATCAGCGAGCTTAGATAGTTGCAGGCGAACACACAGGCAGCGTGATAAAGCGGTTTGGTGTGTCGGTCTATTCGCATGTTGTTAAAACCCGCTTGCTCGAACAAAGGCAATAGGGTGCTCAATGCTGCTTGGTCGCCTTCAGAGTACATGTAACTGCCGTGCTCGGTGGTGGCGAAGCGTTGTAATGCTAGGCTGATATTAGGGAATGTATTCAGCGGGTGGCATGATGCTATTGCGCATTCTCGTTGCTGAGCTGAGCTTAATATCGCGCTGTCTAACGCGCCAGAGCAATGACCGACCACGCTGCCAGTTTTAAAGCTTTTGGCAAGTGCCTGGCAGACCCGTTCTATTGATCCGTCATTAACACAGATTAGGGTTATGTCAGCATTCGCTACCGCCGCTATTTGCTCGGATGTAGTGCGTCCGATATTGTCGACTGTGTAGTCTAGTGAGCGAAATAGTTGCGTCAGGCTTTGACCGACTTTGCCTCGGCCTATGATAACGATGTTATTTAGTTTTGTGAGACTCATTCGCTGGCTTTGAGGCTCTCAGAAAGCTCTTCGTGAGCTTCGGTCGCCTGTAGCCAATCAGCTTCGGCTTGGTCGAGTTCTTTTTGCAAGTAGGCCTGATCGGTGAGTAATTTTTTAAGCTTGTTTTTGTTTTCACCAGAATACAATTCGGTGTCGGCCAGTTGAGATTCTATACCGCTTCGTTCGGCACCGACTTTTTCCATCACTCGTTCAGCGCGTTTAATTTTGTTTGTTAATGGCTGAAGTTCTTTTCGGCGTTCGGCATCGATTCGTTTCTGTTCTTTCTTGGCGCTTGCGGTGTTCTGTGGTTGCGAGCCCTGTTGCTTATCAGCGACATCGCTAGGGGCACCACCTTTATTATGCTCGGCTAACCATTTAGGGTAGTCGTCGACACTGCCTTGAAACTCGGTGGCTCGGCCATTGGCGACTAGAATTAGTTTATCCGAGTTAACCCGTAATAAGTGTCGGTCATGTGAGACAAGTACTACTGCGCCTTCATAGTCTTGTAACGCAACGGCTAAGGCTTGGCGCATTTCTAAGTCTAAATGGTTGGTCGGCTCGTCGAGAAGCAATAGGTTAGGGCGCTGGTAGCAGATTAGCGCTAGCGCTAAACGTGATTTTTCACCGCCGGAGAATGGCGCTACTTTGCTGGTAGCTTTATTACCGCTAAAACCAAAGCTGCCAATATATCGGCGTAGTTGGTTTTCTGTTGCTGTGCCGCCGTTGCATTCTTTATCTAATATTTGCATGTGTTCCATTGGCGAATGATCCATTTGCAGCTGCTCGATCTGATGCTGTGCAAAATAGCCAATGTTGATTTCTTTTGATGAATGATAATTGCCTTGGTTGAGCTTAAGCTCACCGGCGAGCAACTTGATGACGGTCGATTTACCAGCGCCATTCGGGCCGATTAAGCCAACACGGTCGCCCGGCGTCATCGAGAATTCAATTCCTTCAACAATATTTGTATCACCATAACCAACCGAGGCCTCATGCAAACTGAGCAGCGGGCTAGGGTTTTTCTCGGGTTTTGGAATACTAAAGCTAAACGGAGAATCAACGTGCGCTGGCGCGATTAACTCCATTTTCTCTAGGGCTTTTAAACGGCTTTGAGCTTGCGTCGCTTTGGTGGCTTTGGCACGGAAGCGACGCACGAAATCTTGCATGTGAGCAATTTCACGCTGCTGTTTATCAAATTGTGATTTCAGGTTAGCCAGTTGTTCAGCGCGGATACGCTCGAAGGCTGAATAGTTACCTTTGTAAAGCTGCGCTTTTTGATGTTCTATGTGCAGCGTATGAGTGGTGAGTTGATCTAGGAAGTCTCGATCATGCGCAATTAGAATCAGCGTGCCGGTGTAGTGTTTTAACCAACGCTCTAACCACAGCACCGCGTCTAAATCTAAGTGGTTAGTTGGCTCATCGAGTAGTAACAGATCTGAGCGGCACATCAATGCCTTGGCGACACTTAAACGAACCCGCCAACCGCCAGAAAACACCTCGGCTGGCTTGTCTATGTCGGCACTCTTAAAACCAAGGCCACTCATCAATTGAGCGGCGCGACTGCGTGCTGAATAGCCGTCGATTTCTTCGTAACGAGATTGGTATTTTAAAAAGCGTGGGTGGTCCGAGTCTTGAATTTTACCGTCCAGTTCTCGCCATTCAGTATCACCATCTAAAACATGCTCGATCGCCGGGCGTTTATCGGCAGGGGCTTCTTGCGCGACATGCGCCATCACACAATCGCGAGGTATTCTGACATCGCCTTTATCGATCACCAACTCGTTTCGTAATACCGCGAATAGTGACGATTTACCGCAGCCGTTAGCACCCGTTAGGCCGACCTTTTGGCCAGGGTGAATCTGGCAGCTAGCGTCGTCAAATAGTATGTTTTCGCCACGGCGAATCGATAAATTTTCAAACTGAATCATATTGGCTTAAGACTATTTAGTTTGAGGCTACGACTGAAGAAACTGTTGCATGCGTTCTATTTGCTCTTGCAATGAGGCTTTTGCTTTTTCGGCATCGGCTAGCTGTTGCTTGGCTTTGTTAAGAACGGCTTCAGGTGCTTTATCAACGAAAGCCGAATTACTCAAGCGGCCAGCAACACCGGCAATGTTTTTTTCAGCTTTGTCTAATTCTTTGTTTAAGCGTTGTATCTCAGCCGACGCGTCAATAAAGGAACCAAGCGGTATCAGTACCCTCAACTCACCGACCAGCGCAGTGGCCGATTCAGGTAAATCGTCACCAGCTTGAACC
>JAESTB010000166.1 GCA_016763815.1 Arenicella sp. | reverse complement strand
GCTTTTCTTACGATGACGTGCTGGGTGCTGGTGAAGGTTGGGCAAAATCGATATTGTTCAATAACCAAGTTAGAGATGCATTTCAGACTTATTTTGAACGTCAAGATGCGTTTTCGTTGGGAATTTGCAATGGTTGCCAAATGATGTCCAATCTCAAGAAAATCATCCCCGGCGCTGACTCATGGCCGCATTTCGTACGTAATGCGTCCGAGCAGTTTGAGGCACGTTTGGTGCAAACAGAGATTGCTCAAGACAGTAATTCGATATTACTGGCGGGTATGCAAGGCTCTAAATTACCGGTTGTGGTAGCGCACGGAGAAGGTCGTGCTGAGTATGCTGAGAAGGCGTCTTTGAGTAACTTGGCGGTCAGTTATATAGACTACCAAGGCAATCCCACGGAATGCTATCCAGCCAATCCAAATGGTTCACCTCAGGGCGTCGCCGGTTTGAGCAATGACGATGGGCGGGTAACTATTATGATGCCTCACCCGGAGCGTATATTTAGAAGCTCTACAAACTCGTGGCGAGACGAGTCTTGGGGAGAGTTTGGCCCTTGGATGCGAATGTTTCGTAACGCTAGAGTTTGGGTTGATTAATACTTTTGGCGCCCACGCTATTGGATTTTAACTGCTCGACGTAGGGCACTAAAATGGCGAGCATGTTATCGACCTGCTGTTGTACTTCATCACCGGCAGTAGAACCCCGACCTACCAGTACATGTTGTGCTGGGTCGGTCGAACTAGTAAATGGCACTAAGGTGACCTTGGCGGCAGTAAACTCTTTTGCTGTCTCGACTACTTTTTCTGTGTCGATTACGTGATCATCTGGCGAATAAATTATTAATTGGGGAGCAACGATCTTAGATTTATCAAGCTCGTCAACATCATCTAGAAGTTCTAACATTGGCACCAAGGCCTCTAGCGGGTAACGTTCGGTCCAGTACTGTGCATGGAAGTCATTGAGCGGTTGAAAACCGCGATAATTGCCATTGAGCTGTTTTACCAGCCATAAGCCGAACGAGTTCTTGAGTATCCAGCCGCCACCACTTTTAATCGCAAAATTAGGCGAGATTAATATATTTGCTAGTAGTTGCTCTGAAAACTCTTGAGCACTCAACCATGTTGCTAAAGTGGCGCCGGTAGAGGTGCCAATCAAGATTACTCGCTCGCCAATCGCAGAGCCTATTTCATACGCTTCTTGAGCATCTTTTTTCCAAGCCTCTTGAGTCGCTTCGGCCATTGCGTCATCGCTTCGACCATGGCCTGTGAGGCGACTGTAGAACACATTCGCTTGCAGCTTCTCGGCAAGTTGTTCGGTCATTGGGCTAAGCTCTTTATGAGTAGCTGAAAAGCCATGCAGGTATACGATTGAAATGTCTGTACGTTGATTCGGCTCGGCATACCATGCGATCATTTTTTGCGTGCCTTCAACGATATCTGGATAGTTCGCCTCGGACGCTTCTAGCTGGCTATCTAGACGGCTTAAGTCAAATGCTATGGCCTCTGCCGAGCATTTGAAATTGCTGATAAACAGTAAGGCAGCGAGGATTGGGAGGCGAAAGACGGTCATGCTGGGCAGCTCGATTCGGTCGGTAAAGATTAAATTTGTCACAAATTGTACAATAAACGCTCGCTACTTCCCCATTATCTAACATTGTTCTCGCGATTTATCTTCGATAATGTCTTGAAACCCGAACTTGGATAGAAAAATAAAAGTGAAAAATCAAAAGCTTATACAAAAAATGCTACTCGCGGCAATGATTTGTTGCTGTCTCGTAGGCGAGGCGGTGGCTCAAAATATCGATCAAATTCGATGGAAAAGTGTCGAGCAAGTGCGAGCAATCTTAGGTGAGCCACAAAGCATAACGCCTCCGATTGGTACCCATGCCAGCTATACAATGTGGCTGTATGACAATTACACGGTTGCGTTTGCGAACGGCAAAGCGTTCCATTTGTTCGATAAAAATAGCTTGCGTAATATCGATTTACGAGAAAATAGCTCGGCCAACAACTAGACTCTTTTCAGTTACTAGGTCCCGGGCTCAACTCCCTACCAGTGAAGCTTAGTAAACAAACAGTTAAGCCAGTTTGCGGCGCATAAAAGTCTAAACGAGCAGGTTTTCCATGATGCCTTGGTAAACCTTCGATAATTGTTCAGGTGTCTCTATATCAACGCACTCATTGACTTTGTGAATGGTTGCGTTGATTGGACCTAGCTCAACAACTTGGGCGCCGGTCGGCGCAATAAAACGACCATCGGATGTGCCACCAGTGGTTGACAGCTCAGCCTTGATTCCGAGATTGTCGGCGATTGATTTCTGGCAGGCGTGAACCAGCGCTCCTTTTTCGGTTAAAAATGGTAAGCCGAACACGGTCCATTTTGCTGCGTAATTAACGCCGAGTTTCTCCAGCTTTTCAGTAACGATAGACTCGATACCTTCAGCGGTAATTTCTGTCGAGTAACGCAAATTGAAGGTGATCTTTACCGTTCCAGGTATTACGTTAGTTGCCCCGGTGCCGCCAGCAATATTGGAAATCTGAAAGCTAGTTGGTGGAAAATATTGGTTACCCTCATCCCAAACGATACCGTTTAGAGTATTGATTACATCGCCACAATAATGGATAGGGTTATCGGCCAGATGAGGGTAGGCCACGTGGCCTTGGGTTCCATGGATGGTTAGTTCGCAGCCTACAGAGCCTCTGCGGCCGTTTTTAATAATGTCACCGAGTGTGTTGGTGGAACTTGGCTCGCCGACTAGACAGTAATCTATTTTTTCATTACGAGCTTCGAGTTGCTCGATTACCTTTACAGTGCCACAGGTCGCGGGGCCTTCTTCATCTGAGGTGATCAATAGTGCGATCGAACCTTTATGATCTGGGTGTGCGATAACAAAATTTTCAATACTCGTGACGAAGGCCGCGAGTGATGTCTTCATGTCGGCAGCGCCGCGGGCATAAAGTTGGCCATCTCGTTCTGTGGGGATGAACGGGTCGCTATCCCAAGCATCGAGATCGCCAGTTGGCACGACATCAGTATGTCCGGCAAAGGCAAGGCATGGCTTTTCGGAGCCTTTGCGCGCCCAAAAATTCAGTACCGAACCATTACTGTCTTCAAAGTCCATTCGCTCAATTTCAAAGCCTACAGCACGCAGGCGGTCTGACATAAGAGCTTGACAGCCTGCGTCTTCAGGAGTTACGGATTTAGCCGCGAGTAGCTGCTTAGTTAAATCTAATGTTGGAGTGGTCACGTGGAAGAGCCTTGTAAGCCAGTGGTACTTATTATACGCGGGAAGTCGGTAGATTTAGCGCTAGTCGACGCGCAACAACTCGTTTAACGATGTTTTACTGCGTGTCTTAGCATCGACTTTTTTTACGATCACCGCGCAATACAAGCTGTGTGAGCCGTCTTTGCTGGGGATTGAACCTGACACAACAACCGAACCGGTAGGAATACGGCCATAAGTCACCTTGCCGGTTTCGCGATCAAGGATTTTGGTGCTTTGACCGATATAAACGCCCATCGAGATGACAGACCCTTCTTCTACTACAACGCCCTCGACAATCTCGG
>JAESTB010000165.1 GCA_016763815.1 Arenicella sp. | reverse complement strand
ATCTCGAATATTTGCGTCCAACGGTAGCTAAACCAGCCATTGCGAATAACCAGACAATGATTATTGTTGGCAAACTGGCGTGCTACTGCTTCCATGCCAAAGGTGCCACTACCGGGCACGATCGCCACCACATCAGCGCTGTATACTTGCTTTAGAGTGCTGGAGATGTCGTTCATAACCGATTGGAATGATTTCGACATATGATTCAATGATCGATCTGTATAAACCACTGAGTATTCAAGCAAACCATTCGGGTCTACTACTTGAGAAGGTGCTGTCATTTCTGTCTCCTGACGGTGCTTTTAAAATTAGTTTTGTGAGCTTTCAGCAAGACAAATCACAAACTAATTTGCTTGTCTTGTGGTTGAAGCATGGCTTCGCTAACAATAGCATTATCAATAGCTTGAGTGTCACTGCATAGTGATGGCTAGAAAAATAATGCTGCTTGTAGAGTGATTGTGGTGAGAGCGGCGGCTATTTTTTACTAATTTGAGACCTCTGCATAACTCGATGAACCAATAAAACTGTCTGAGATGCCTCCACTTGTCGTTGAAAAATCGGCTAATAGCTCGCGATTCGCCGCATTTCCTGTCTCAATTGACGACATTTCAACCACTTTTTATTTCCTCCCTGAGTATGCTGAGGCCTCTATTTAGTAAATAGTCTCCGAGAAACGCGCCGAATCAACTGGCCTAAGCCTTTCAGTGCCATGCCCGGTCGGCCAGCGATGTCTTCAGCGACAATGTCCGTGTCGGTAATTAGCTCTTTCGCCACTTTGCCCTTAATTTTGGTGATTGCCGATAGGTCGACTTGAGAAAATTTGTTAAACATCCATCGGTTTGGCAAATTCCAAGCTTGGCCTCGGCAAAAGCAAGCGACTAGATCGACAAGAATTGGCTCGCCGTTTGCGGTGACCAGGGTATTGGTTGGGTTGCGCAAATCATTGTGAGCGACACCGGCTCGGTGTATTTCATCGATAGCGGCGCGCAGTTTTTCGAAAAACTCAGGCCATTCGGGATGATAATGTTCGAGCTTAGTGATCTGTTCGGATTGATGGTAAGTCATTAAAAATGAACGAGAAGTCGGCTTGCCGAGAAGGTTGGGTACGCAGCTAACATTACTCAACTTTTTAAGTGCTTTGCATTCGCGCCAGTTCAAAACTGGCCCAACGAGCAGAGCGAACATTTTGTCCGCGGCACTCTGGTCTTTTAACACCGCTTTTTGGCCATCAATTTCGATCAGCAGCACATCTGGGCGAGAGCCACCGCCCTCACGAAAGGTCTGTGTGGCATGAGCTCGTAGCTGTTCTAGGGAGTATTGTGACCAGTTGACTGACATCGAATTTCAAGCCTAATTAAAACCCAAGTATGGTAACATCTCGCTTTCGAAATAGTCACACTTTTACCTTTTGTGTTTACCTACTATGCTTGATTTAGAACTTTCAGCGACCACCGCACTGACACCCTTAGACGGCCGTTATGGCGATAAAGTTAAGGCCTTAAGACCGATCTTTAGCGAGTTTGGTTTAATCAAATATCGCTGTTTAGTTGAGGTTAGATGGCTGCAAGCCTTGGCTAACGAGACTAATATTGCCGAAGTGCCGGCATTCTCTGCAGACGCGAATACTCAGTTGGATGCAATCATCGATGGTTTTTCGGTTGCTGATGCCCAAGCGGTCAAGAGTATTGAGGCCACCACCAATCATGATGTGAAGGCGGTGGAGTATTTCCTTAAAGATCGCTCAGACTCAATCGATGAGGTTAAAGCGGTAAGCGAATTTTTTCACTTCGCCTGCACCTCAGAAGACATCAATAACTTATCTTACGCTTTGATGCTGCACGATGCACGCGAGCAAGTGGTGTTGCCCACGTTCCAACAAGTCGTTGCAGCGATTGATAAATTGGCCAACGATAATGCTGGCCTTTCAATGTTGGCCCGTACCCATGGCCAGCCTGCATCGCCGACCTCTCTCGGTAAGGAGATGCGCAACGTGGTGGCTCGTTTAGAACGCCAAATTGAGCAGATCAAATCTGTGTCGATACTCGGTAAGATTAATGGCGCAACCGGTAATTACAACGCTCATGTGGTGGCTTACCCAGAAGTTAATTGGCAAGCATTCTCGCAAAATTTTGTTGAGTCTTTAGGTTTGGATTGGAACCCGCTAACAACGCAGATCGAGCCGCATGATTATATGGCTGAGTTGTTTCACGCCGTTGCTCGTTTTAACACCATCTTGCTGGACTTTGATAGGGACATATGGAGCTACATTTCAATCGGCTATTTCAAGCAAAAAGTGATAGCGGGCGAAGTTGGTTCTTCGACCATGCCACATAAGGTAAATCCGATTGATTTTGAAAACTCGGAAGGCAACCTAGGCTTAGCGAATGCTGTGTTTGAGCATTTGGCTCAAAAGTTGCCGATCAGTCGCTGGCAAAGAGACCTTACCGATTCAACCGTGCTTCGTAATATCGGCGTAGGTTTTGGCTATACCATGCTGGCCTGCGGCGCGACGCTTAAAGGCATTAGTAAGCTAGAGGTTAATGCGAGCGCTTTAGCGGCTGACCTAGATGATAATTGGGCCGTGCTAGGTGAAGCGATTCAAACGGTAATGCGCCGTTATGATATTGCTGAGCCGTACGAAAAATTGAAACAGCTGACTCGTGGTAAGGATGGCATTGACCAAGCGACTTTACAGATTTTTATCGAAGATCTAGAAGTGCCCGAATCGGTAAAAATTGAATTAAAGAAACTGACCCCTGCAAACTATATCGGCCTTGCCGCTGAACTCGCTAAAAACTAATGTCTGATCCCGTTCGCCTCTCTAAATTAATGTCTCAGCGCGGCTTATGCTCTCGCCGTGAAGCCGACAAACTGATCGAACAAGGTCTCGTTAGGGTTAATGGTGAGCTGGTAAATACTCTTGGAGTTAAGTTTCCTGAAGACGTTACTATCGAGCTGACACAACGCGCTCAGGCAATGCAGAATGAGCGTGTGACGATTATGATCAACAAGCCGATTGGCTATGTCTCGGGTCAAGCTGAAGACGACTATATCCCGGCGGTACGCTTGATTACTCAAGAGTCTCACTCTGAAACCGATCAAACGCGCCAACATTTAAAGCCCTCTCATTTTAGAGGGCTTGCTCCGGCTGGTCGACTGGATATCGATTCTCAGGGCCTTTTAGTACTTACTCAAGATGGTCGAATTGCTAAGCAATTGATTGGTGAGAATACTGAGCTAGAGAAAGAATATTTGGTGCGGGTTGATGTAGACGTTACCGACGAGCAGCTTGAAAAGCTTACTTTTGGCTTAGAACTAGACGGCAAGCCATTAAAGCATGCCAAGGTTAAGCAGCTTAACTCTGAGCAATTGCAAATCATTTTGCGCCAAGGCAAAAAGCGTCAAATTCGTCGTATGTGCGAGGCGGTTGGCTTGCATGTTAGTGGTTTGAAGCGAGTTCGTGTTGGTGAGCTGCGCCTAGGCAAGTTAGAAGAAGGTCAGTGGCGTTTCGTGTTACCTGAAGAATTTCGCCATCGTGATGCACGTGAACCTGAGCGGCCGACCTCGGGTAAGGTGGTGGCTAGAGAAGATCGATTGCCACCGCGCCGCCCGAAGATCAAAAGCAAGAGCCTATATGGGCAGGGTGCTAGGCGCTCGAAGAGCGAAAAATCTAATGATGGAAAATCCTAGTTGGTGATTAATTCTGGTTCGTGACTAACTCAGTTTATAGCTAGTTTCGGCTTGCGGTTAAAATAATTTATGGTTGAGATAGCGCTTGTCTAAGGTCAATAAAAGCTGCAGTAATTGCGCTGCCAGTTGCTGCCGGTTTGAAGTTTTTCTTATTACTGATACCGGCGTTCCCGAAGAACATATCTATACTGATGATGATGGCATGCAAACCATGCTGCGATTAGACGATGGCTGGTGCTCAGCGCTAAATCGAGAGACCATGAATTGTTCTATCTATGAATTCCGCCCTTGGCTTTGTAGGGAGTTTGATATGGGCTCTATTGATTGCTTGGAAACATGGCAAGCTAAACCCTGATTTTTATTTGCAGCCTTTTTAAGGTCAGTATTTCAGCTTACTCGCTCGCTAGTAAGTGCCCACACACCCGCCGCTGCCATGGCCACACCACCACTAGTATTAAACCGTCGTTTTGCTGGAATAGAGCTAAACAATTGGCTTGCTTTTGAGGCAAGCAATGCATAGCCAAGAGTATTGAGGGCGGCAAGGCATACGAAGGTTATTGTTAGTATCGCTAGCTGTGGAGCAATTGGATTGTTAGTCTGAATAAACTGAGGCAAGAACGCGCCGAAAAAGATGATTCCTTTTGGATTTAACGCAGTAACCAGCCAGGTGTTAAAGAATAGGTTTGCCGGTTGATCTAAGCCGTCGTCAGTCGCGTTGAAAACGGGCCTGTTTGCTGACCATATCATTCTAGCGCCTAGAATTAAAAGGTATAGGCCTCCGATTACTTTTACCACCGTAAATGCGGTGGATGATATCGCCAGCAGGCTACCTAAACCGATCACAGATAAGGTAATCACAGTGATGTCGCCCAACGACACTGCAGCGATTAATGGCAGGGTCGCTTTTTTGCCGTGCGATGAGGCGTACGCTACTACTGTTATTATTGTTGGGCCTGGTATCAACAACATTACGGTTGACGCAACTAAGAATGTTAACCAAAGTTCGATGGTCATGTGGCTAGCGGCATTTCTTGTTTAAGAAGCTGAGCGTAGAGTTGATGAGTTCATCGCGAGAGTTTGAGAAGCTATGATCATCATCGATGAGCTGGTATGAAATTTTGTCCGAATACTTGCTCAGCGCCTCATAGAGTGGCTTGATGTGCTGATCGATCGGGATGACATCAGTGTCCGCTGCGATTAAATGAACCGCGCGCTGGTTGATATTAGCCGCACGACCCTCCAAATCTAATTCATGGCCGTGTTGTGAAATTTCGGCAATCGCTTTTTTACCTGACCAGCCTTTAAGCATAAATAAAGTATCACTATAGTCACTCCATAGTTTGATGCTTTGTTTATCATTAAATAAGCCTTTACCTTTTGCGCCCATATTTGCGCCATCATGCGCAACCGCACATTCGACACTTGGGTTGTCTAGAATTCCTGATATGGCCATATGGCCGCCCATGCTATGGCCTACTAGCGATATTTGTCTAGGGGCTATTCTCAAGCGTGCTGAATTATCGCTGTGTTGCAGGTAGTTTATAACGGTTTGAACATCTTGCTCTGCACCAACAAATGAAAACTCACCTTCAGCTCCCCATGCTCCTCGATAATTGAAGAAGACAGCGTTCCAACCGGCTTTACGTAATGCCTGAGCGAGATCTAGGTTTTTTTCATTGCCAGGGTAACCATGTAACATGATCGCTGTCGGGTGAGGCCCTTGGCCAGCGGCTTGATAGATTAGGCCTGGCATGCGGCTGCCATTTGCCACGATAGTTAGTTCGGTAATACTGGCGGGTGTTGTTGAGGCTCCGAAGGGCACGGCTCCAGAAGATGAGCAGGCGCTAAATAGAAGCGCTAGACCACAAAGGAATATTCGGGTGACTATCGTTATGATGTTCATTTAACACATTGGTGACGTTATTAACCCCGTAACAATAGGCTAAATTGGTAGATCGGTGCAAGGCTTTGTATCGGTCTAAACCGTTTAGGTGTTTCTAACAATTAGGTCGGTAGGAATGGTGCTCGACATGGGCGAGTTGTCGTTTAATACCGCCATGAATTTTTCAACCAAAAGAGCCCCGGCTAAAAATGTGTCTTGCCTAATCGTGGTGAGCCTCGGTGAAAAATGTGATGCTTGGGCGATGTCATTGTAGCCAACTAACATATAATCTTTAATTGGTTCTAAACCATGTTCGTTTAGAGCATTAATGATCGCCATGGCGGCGGTATCGCTATAGGCGAAGATGGCATCTGGGGCAGGGCTGTTTTTGAGTAGTTGCGCCATGGCCTCGTAGTGGGCGCTAAATGAAAAGTCTTCACCCTGAAGCTCGCTAAGTGTGTAGGGGTAGTCGGCGGTACTTAATGCTTTTTCAAGGCCCTCGCGTCTAAGGCGTAGTTCGATGTGTTCGGTATTGCCGACGAATAATATGTTTTTCTTGGAATGTTGAACAAAGCGTTCGCCAGCTAAAAAACCGCCTAAGAAATTGTCACTGCCAACCGTGCAGTACTTAGTGGCTTGCGTATTTCCGCCCCAGACAACGATGGGGACATCTTTCTTTACGAGTTCATTGAACATCGCGTCGTTGGCCCCTTGTCCGAGAAAGATAAAGCCATCAACAACTCGCCCGCTTACTAGTTCTCTATGAGAATTTGCATCCGATAGCGTCGGCGGAGAGAGCAGTAGATCTTGCTTTCTAATTGATAGCGCCTCTGACACCCCGGCCAGCAACTCGAAGATAAATGGGTCGGTAATTCGATGTCGGCGATGTGAGCTGAAATCTAAGATTACGGCAATTGTGTTAGTGTATTTTTCACGTAATTTTTTGGCATTTCGATTAACCGCATAGCCGTGCTCTCGAGCCACAGCAAGTATTTTCTCACGAGTTTTGGGTTTTACATTTGGATGTCCACCAAGTGCTCTAGAAACCGTCGGCTTAGACACATTTGCAAGTCGGGCCACATCGTCCATCGTTATCGGTTTTTTTGACATAAGGTGGTTTTAAATTTGCTCTTCAGCGTGAAAAGTTGATCAATGATGCATCGATAGGTCTAGATTAACATAGCTTACAGCTATGTCGAAATATCAATTTTCCTTTAAATTTGAGTGATTTTTGCAATCGATTTCATTGTTTTATCGAGTTTTTGAATGCTGGCTAATTGAGTGGATGTGTAAGTGATGGAGTCGGATTGGTTCTAGGTGAGTGTATTTAAATTATTGTTTTTAAACAAAATATTTTTTGATTTTGCCACCAAAACATTCCTTGATAATGCACTAATTTATTGATGTTTGAGTGTGTTTATCAATTTTATGAAATGCATTTCATAAATATATTGAAATGCATTTCATTATTCCATATACTGCAAAAACCGAGGCGAAAGTCCGCGGACGTCAATATCATTAAATTTTAAACTAGAGGATAATTGAGATGAACAGTGTAGATTTTTCACCAAAGCCGACAGCGATAGCACTGGTGCTATCCGGTCTAATGGCTACTAGCATTCCTGTGTATGCACAACAAAGCGACGAGTCAATGATGATTGAAGAGCTTGTTGTGATTGGCACCGCTGGCGGTAAAGGTATTAGTCGTGATGACGCAAGCTTTGCAGTAACGACTTTCGATTCAAATCAATTGGAAAAAATCCAAGCTAAGAGCACCGCTGACTTATTGAAATCAGTTCCCGGCATCTGGTCAGAAAGCTCAGGTGGCGTAGCGGGTGCTAACATCGATGTACGTGGATTGCCTGGTGGAGGCGATGCCCCGTTTGCCGCGTTTTCTGTCAATGGATCGCCCCTGTTCGGTTACAATTCTTTGTCTTTCTTAGAGGGCAGTACACTATTTCGAATTGATGAAACCGTGTCATCAGTTGAAGCGCTTCGCGGTGGCCCTAACTCGGTGTTTGCCAAAGGCGAGCCTGGCGCAACGATTAACTTCAAGTTGAAAGAAGGGAGTGAAGAAACCCTCGGCCGAGTAAAGTACTCTACCTCGGATTACGATCTACAACGTTTCGACGGACACCTAAGTGGTGAGATTGCAGAAGATCTTTTCTATTCAATCGGTGGTTATGTGTCAACTTCTTCGGGCATTCGTGATGCTCAATTTCAATCGGAAGAGGGTCAGCAATTCACCGCACAGATTACTAAGCTGTTCGAGAACGGTAAAGTAAATGTATACACGCGGATTACCGATGATCATGGGCAGTGGTATTTGCCAATCAGTCTTAACAACCCCAATATTGATATTGGAACATTTTCTCAGTTGGGTAATGCCACACGTTTACGCGAAATCCAAGTAAGCCCGAGTGGCGAAACTGAAGTGTTTGATTTTAGTGAAGGCCGAGGTTGGGATGGTCAAGTATCTGGCGCTAACATCGAATTTGATCTTGGTAATGGCTACACGTTTAAAGACAATGTTAATTTCTTGAGTGGAGACGCGAATACCTTTGGTCTTGTGCCTTCAGGTTCGGCAACAACCGCGGGCGCACTCTCGAGTGTAATCGGCGGGCCAGTAACAACATTGGGCGGACGAACTCTTGCTGCTAACGAATTCGTACAAACATACGGGCACTGGGTTGTGCTCAAAGATCTTCAATCGTTCTCGAATGACTTGAGTATCAGTAAAACCTTCGGCGGCTCGCATGATGTCACCGTTGGTTTGTATCAATCGACTTTTAGCTCTAACGACTGGTGGTCAATTGGTAACCCCATTGCGGTTGAAAATAATACCAATGGCGATTTATTGAATGCCAGTATCACGCCTGCCAATATAGCTGATGCGGGTGGTAATGCTGGTTTCCAATTTGGCTTAGCCAGTTCGGGAGACGCTCAGGTTACTGCGATTTATGTGGCTGATTCATGGCAGGTAAACGATAGGCTGCGTGTCGATTTAGGCATTCGCTTTGAAGATATCGAAATAGATTACACGCTTGATACCGGCCCCGGATTCCCTGATGGCGTTCGTGATTTAGCCACTAGCGTTGAAGGTGACGAGACTGCTTATACTGCGGCGATCGATTACCGGGTAAACGATGAACTTGGTGTTTTTGTTCGCATATCTGACGGTTTCAGCTTCCCGACATTTGATAATATTCGTGAAGGCAATCAAAATGTTCGATCAGTTGAACAACTTGAAGTCGGTATAAAGTATTCAAATGAATGGCTAAGTGCGTATGCGACAGTTTATTCAAACGAAGTTGATGCGTTTAGTGCGGTTGTTGGTAGTGCGGTTGCCAATGCTGAATTTGTAACCGACGCAACAGGTATAGAGATAGAAGGTACGGTTGATTTTGGTGGTAATTTTTCAACAACGGTTTCCGCGACGTTTCAAAACGCCGAGATTGACGCTTCTAGCACGGCCGGTGACATCGGCAACACCGTGTTACGGCAACCGGACAGTCAAGTTCGTATCTCACCTCAATATGAATTTAGTATAGGCGCTGATTTTTCAGCCGTGTTGTATGCCTCAGCGGCGTTTATTGGGGATCGTTTTGGCGACAACGCTAATACGGTAGACTTACCGAGTTTCGAAAAATACGATCTGGGTTTAATCTTACGCAAAGAGAGTGGTTTGTTTTTTCAGATACACGGTGACAACTTGAGTGATTCAGAGGGCATCACTGAGGGTGATCCACGCAATCCAGCCGCACCGAATGGTCGCCCAATTCTTGGCCGGTCTGTAAAGTTCAGCATTGGATACGATTTTTAAGTTTGAACGTTAATCGTATTTTACAGGCTTAATTGTCGCACATCCATTGACTTGCCTCGAACGATGCGGCGTTTATCGATACCTCGCTGTTTCAGGTTTAGGTAAACATCGCATCTCTCGAGCTGAGTAAAATGCCTAGCTAAGTTAGCTAACGCAAACTAACGTAGATTGAGGGTCATTTCTTTGCAACATAAATATTGGGCGATTAAATTTTCCATCATTATTAACTATTGTGTGTTCGCAATTTTGTTGAATAGTGTTGGCACTGTTATTTTGCAAGTACAAAATAGTTTTGGCGTCACTGAGTCGGCCGCTAGTGTGCTTGAGGCTTACAAAGACCTGAGCATCGCCTTGGTGTCATTCTTGGTTGCCGCGTTTGTCGCACGCGCCGGTTACAAACGCACCATGTTGTTTGGTTTAGGCTTCATCGGTCTCGTTTGTTTAGCGATGCCCCAAATGCCGACATTCTGGATGAACAAGCTGATGTTCGCGGCTACCGGTGCTAGCTTTGCCTTGATCAAAGTATCTGTGTTCGCCACCATCGGCTTGATCTCTGATGGTCGTAAAGAACACGTTAGTATGATGAATTTTCTGGAAGCATTTTTATGCTTGCTGTGCTGTCCGGCTACTTTGTATTCAGCGGTTTTATTGATGACGCTGAGCCAGGTTCATTAGCGTGGTTTGATGTTTACTACACCTTAGCCGCTTTGTCGTTCTTGGCATTTTTTGTATTGCTATTCACCCGCTTAGATGAGTCTGGGGTAGAGCACAGCTCGAGTGAATCTGCTTTGCAGGACTTCATCAGCATGCTCAAGCTTTGCTTCAAACCCTTGGTGCTTACATTCGTTATTAGCATCTTTCTGTATGTGTTGATCGAACAGGGAATCATGTCTTGGTTGCCAACCTTCAATAACAAAATTCTGTCTCTGCCAGCTTCCTTGAGTATACAGATGACTAGTATGTTGGCTGGTTCTATCGCGTTGGGCCGGTTTATTGCTGGTTTCGTTAGTAAGAAAATCGACTGGTACCCTATGTTGGTCGCCTCTCTATTACTTGCTGCTGCGTTGGTTCTGGTGGCCTTGCCTTTGGCCGAAAGTGTTGATTCTTTGCATCCAGTCACTGGTTGGTTGAGTGCGCCTATTGCGGCGTTTGTTTTTCCATTAATTGGT
The DNA here is from genome assembly GCA_016763815.1 of Arenicella sp. Taxonomy (GTDB): domain Bacteria; phylum Pseudomonadota; class Gammaproteobacteria; order Arenicellales; family Arenicellaceae; genus Arenicella. The sequence continues at coordinate 2,946 of JAESTB010000165.1, read as the reverse complement.
CTGTGCCTCGCGCCTATCTATCCGGTTATAAATTCCGTTATGTTATCCGCCCTCGAAAAAAACCAGCAAGCAGCGATGACAGGGCTAATCGTTGTATTTTCGGCACTTGGAGGTACTACTGGGTCGATTATTACCGGTGCGTTATTCGAGCATTTTGACGGTGCAACGGCGTTCTATAGCTCGCTAATACCGATTGCTATTATTTTATTGATGCTGACGTTGTTTAAGCGTCAGACAGATAAAATCGCACATGTTTCGTAGCATCAGGCGTTAGGTAACTATGGATTTTACAACTATGCCAATTAAAACTCATGCACAACTCTATCCAACGCTATTTGAAGCAATACAGCTAAGCGGGGTATACCAAGATTCGAAATGTTTTGTTGATGCTATACCTCGGTATGCACCCGACGTGGTTCTTAGAGCTTATCAGCTTGAATCTTTAGATAGGACCTTTGAAATCTCTGATTTCGTTGAACGGCATTTTCAACTTCCGGAGAACGTCGGTGAAAATTATCAGGAGTGTTCAAAACGTCCAGTACGTGAGCATATTGATGATCTTTGGGGGATTCTAGCGCGTCCGGCGGATATTGATGATCCTAATTCATCTTTAATCGCTCTGCCCAATCCTTATGTAGTGCCTGGTGGGCGTTTCCGAGAAATATATTATTGGGACAGCTACTTCACCATGCTCGGCTTGGTTGATTCTGGTCAGGTGGCAACGGTTGAAGCGATGATCGATAATTTTTCTTATCTGATTGATCAGATTGGTTTCATTCCCAATGGCAATCGAAGTTATTTTTGCACTCGTTCGCAACCGCCCTTTTTCGCCCTAATGGTTGATCTGCTTGCTCAAACTAAAGGCGTAGGGCCTGTCTATTTGCGCTATCTACCTCAGCTCGAAATGGAGTATGCATTTTGGATGCGAGGCGAAGATCAATTAGCCGCAGAAGGAGAGGCGATTCGTCGAGTTGTAAAGGTCGAAGGAGGGTGCTTGAATCGATATTGGGATGATAGCGATCAGCCGAGACCGGAGAGTTATGTTGAAGATATAGAGTTGGCCGCTCACTCTAACCGCAGTAGTGCAGAACTCTATCGCAATATTCGTGCGGCCTGTGAGTCCGGTTGGGACTTTACGTCTAGATGGTTCCTTGAACCCGACCAGTTTAGCTCAATTGCAACCACGAGTATTCTACCTATTGACCTGAATTGCTTGATGCACAACCTAGAACGTACCTTAGCCAAAGCCTATAAATTTTCAGGTCAGCTCGATAAGCAATTAGAACTAGAGCAGCGCTGCACTTTTCGAAAGAACGCGATACAGACATTATTCTATAACAATCAGTCGGGGATGTTTGTTGACCTAGATATTAATGGCTTCAAGCCAACAGAGGTAAGTTCTTTAGCCTGTGTTTATCCACTGTTTTTTAACGTGGCTAGAAATAATCAGGCGATATCGGTAGCGAAAAAGATTGCTTCGGAATTTCTGCAAGCGGGGGGGTGGTTAACCACACTCAATACTACTAGCCAACAATGGGATTCGCCTAATGGTTGGGCTCCATTGCAATGGATATGCTACCAAGGCTTAATTAACTATGGCTTTGATGATGATGCGCATGAAGGTGCTTCGCGTTGGGTCAGCAATAACATAAGAGTTTATAAAGCTACTGGCAAGCTAGTTGAAAAGTATAATGTGATCGACTTAGGCTTGCCCGCTGTGGGTGGTGAATATCAGGTACAGCATGGGTTTGGTTGGACAAACGGAGTACTATTGAAGCTGATGAATCAGTTGAATTTATAATAGAGCTTGCGCTCATTTTTTTGATTACATATCGGCTAATGTCTATTTCTAGTAAAGGTTGCTTCAGTTGGAGTGAAGGGGCTCAAAAAGCGAACTATCTAACGGATCCGTAACGGACTTATTGAGCTTGAGAAAGGTTTCCAATGGCATCATTACAACCTGGTCTTTACCGGCCCCATTGATGGTTACTGGGGTATCTTCCTGGCATACCTGTCGCATGGTCTTTGCCAGTTTTGATTGCACTTCTAAGTAATCTATTTTTTGCATAGTGGTCTTTTTAGGTAGTGGTCGGCCGGTTTCCTTAGAACGACTGAAAGCGTCTAAAGCTACCGATTACCACTCCCCAAATTACTAGTTCGGCCTCTGATTCTAGATTAATCTCGGGATAGGCTGGATTCTCTGGGAGTAGCTTAAGTAAGCCTCCTCGGTGATAAAGACGCTTAACCGTTAGCTCTCCGTCTATTGCCGCGATCACAATTTTTTTATGGCTGGCTTTTAATGAACGATCTACTACCAAAATGTCATCAGGCATAATACCAACATTCTTCATCGACTCACCTTCGACACGGAGCATAAAAGTGCTGTCAGGTCGCTGAACCATGTACTCGTTTAGGTCTAGTGTATCTTCGACATGGTCTTCGGCTGGCGATGGATAGCCAGCGGCCACCGTTGAGCTGAATAGTGGTATTTCTAAACGAGTAATATTATCTAGGCTGGTATTATCTGAGCTGGCGTTAGCGCCAGCGAAAGAACCTATTTCAGTGACATCTGGGTAGCTTGCTAGAAATTCTTTGATGTAGCTAATGCTGCCTTCAGGAACACGAATCGCCTTGGTTGGCTCCTTATATTTGCCACTGCCTTTGGGGCGACCGGCACCATTTCTCGCGCCGCCATGGCTTTTATCGAGCTCGCTTTTTGACTTGCCTGCGTTACTTAGTGTTCTATTAGTAGTGCTCATTTGATTAGTGTACAACTAATCAAATGAGTTTGTCTAGCTATTCGGTGATTGAAAATACCTGGTTGCCGTTGATCACTGTCTTAAGCACTTGGGTCTTCAATATGTCTCGTGCTGGCACCGTCATATATCGTTTGAGAGCACCACAAAGTCAGCAAATTTGCCCACTGTAATCGAGCCAAGTTGATCT
>JAESTB010000164.1 GCA_016763815.1 Arenicella sp. | reverse complement strand
TTAGTTAAACGCTTTGGATTGGCTATTATACCGAGCAGACTATCTAATAGTCTACTCAGCATTTTCGCTGCTTATAATGAGTTAGTCACGCAGCTGCCGCTGCAACTCAAGCTCCATGCCTTGATGAGTTTCGACGAGTGATTTATCAACCTTGGTCATCAGGCTAACGACAACCGTAACCGCGGTTGCCACTATGAAACCAGGTACTAGTTCGTAGACAAAACTGCTTAACGATTGGCCTGCAATTTGCAATGGCGCAACCAGCCAAAATACCACCGTTAAGGTGCCCGAGGCCATACCGGCTAATGCTCCGGCGCGAGTCATGCGAGACCAGAACAAGCTTAGCAATATTACTGGGCCAAAGGCAGAGCCGAATCCTGCCCAGGCATTGCTTACTAATGACAAAATAGAGCTGTTTCGATCATGCGCTAATACCACGGCTAGAACGGCGACGCCGACAACTGAGCCGCGGCCAACAAGGAGCCGCTCTTTTTGACTGGCGCTTGGGCGTAGAAACGTGTGGTATACATCTTCAGTAATCGAGCTAGAAGCGACCAATAATTGCGATGAAATAGTGCTCATAATCGCGGCTAAAATAGCCGCTAACAAAAAGCCTGCCAGTAGAGGATTAAACAGCGCATTGGCCAGTACGATGAAAATGGTCTCAGGGTCATTGAGTTGAGAATCCGTGGCGCTGATGTAGGCGGCACCGATTAAACCGACAAGTATTGCGCCGAGTACTGACAGTATCATCCAGGTCATGCCAATATGGCGGGCGGTGACCAAGTCCTTAACACTGCGAATCGCCATGAAACGCACAATGATATGCGGTTGGCCAAAACAGCCTAAGCCCCAGCTTAAAGCTGAAATAGCGGCCAGCACGGATATGTTGTCGAAGTTAAGCATATCAACAGGCATTTGCGCTAGTTCAGTATACACGGCGTCAAACCCGCCGGTGCTGGTGAACGCTGCATACGGCACCAGGATTAAGGCAATTAACATGATGCAACCTTGTACGAAATCGGTCGTGCTAACGGCCATGAAGCCGCCAAAGGTGCTGTAGGCGACCACCACGCCAGCGGTTAAATAGAGGCCGAATTCGTATTGGATGCCAAACACCGACTCGAATAATTTACCCCCAGCGACCACGCCAGAGGTGGTGTAAATAGCAAAGAATAGAATGATCACTACCGCGCATAAAATGCGCAGTAAGTGAGAGTTATCGGCAAAGCGGCGCTCTAAGTATTCGGGAATCGTAACCGCGTCATTTAGGTACTCTGTGTAGACTCGAAGCCTTGGCGCAAGAAGCCGATAGTTTAGGTAGGCGCCGTTGGTTAAGCCAACGACAATCCATGCGCCGCTTATTCCGCTTGAGTAAATTAAGCCAGGTAGGCCCATTAACATCCAGCCACTCATATCAGACGCGCCAGCCGATAATGCCGTAACCGCCGGGCCGAGCTGCCGACCACCCAACATAAAACCAGAGACATCTTTTTCAGTATTGAGGTAGCTGTAGACACCGATGCCAAGCATCAGCACAAAGTAAGCGCCTATTGAAATATATAAACCTGATTCCATGATTGAAATGCTCCAGTAGAAATAAATAAAAAAGGGCCTATTCAAAATAAACTTGAATTAGACCCCTATAAAGGAATGAAAGTGTCTAATACCGAATTAGGCACTCACTCGGTTGGCTAGAAGTCGGCTGTCATTCTCAAGTAATAACGACCGCCACCTAAACCTGCGGGGTGGTTCAGTGGGTAAATGGCACCTAAGAAGCCGCCATCACGGCCGGTAAAGCCGCCAGTTTCCCATTCGTCTGGATAGGTATCAAATAAGTTTTTGGCCCCTATTGCCAGACTAACTACGTCAGTCACTTGCCATGCTAACTCAGCATCAACAATGAATAAACCGTCAGTTGTCACCGGTAAGGTCTCATCGTTAAACAAAGACTCAAATGCATCGTCATAATAGTTAACACGAAATAGCGCGTTAAACGGCTCAAAATTATGATTCACAGAGAGCGTCGCACGATAATCGGGCACCGATTCTTCAACCTCACGCGCACGAGCTTCACTAACCGTGTTGCCGCGATTGGTTACTTCTGTGTCGGTAAAGTTAACCGCTAAGGTAACATTGGTGTCAGAGTTTGCCCATTGAATTGGATAATTAGCAACAATGTCGATACCACTGGTATTTGTATCAAAGTCATTTACAAAGAACGAAATCTGACTCACTGTAGCCGCTTCTGGGCTGCCCCCTGCGACTAAAATAGCCCGATCCGCGGCGCTTACATTTCGCGTCACTTGTGCGATTCGACCTTTGATATCGATATCAAAGTAGTCTACGGTAAGGTCCAGAGCACCAATTGAAGCGGTGAAGCCAATGCTGATGTTATCGGCATCTTCGGCTTGTAACTGAGTGCCGCCAAATTGTTGGGCGATTGGGTTTACGCTCGATACCACTAATAACTCTTCTAACTGACCATTATTAAAGTTAGTCGCCGCACGCTGTAAATTTTGCTGGCCGACACTTGGTGCGCGGAAGCCGGTACTAACAGCACCACGAATATTAACGTAATCGCTTACGCTATAGCGAATCGCTATTTTACCGTTTGAGGTATCACCGAAGTCGCTGAAATCCTCATAACGTAATGCCGCTGCGATAAGTAGTTTGTCAGTGACATCGGCTTCTACATCAATGTAAGCACTGCTTGAGTTGCGATCGAAATCACCGGCAACCGCCGGGCTAAAGCCTTGAAATCCGTTTGAGCCAACCGAGAACCCTTGGCTTGTGAGCGGCCCAGCAACGTATGATTCGACTTGCCCCGCTTTAATTTCAAACGCCTCATCGTGATATTGCAAGCCAAACGCAAGGTTTAAATCCGAGGCAAAAGCCGCAACCGGAAAGCCCTTTGAAAAATCAGCATTGAATACTGTTTCGGTTTCAATTTGTGAACCCAAGTTAAAATCAAATGGCGATTGAGCGCCGAGTGAGGCATTTACGGTATTAAAGAGTTGATATTCCAAATCATTTTTACCGTGTACCACACTGAAATCGTAGTTTAAGCCGCCTTTAGACTGGCCGCGGATACCTGCCGCCGCGCTGAAGTCGGTAACGTTGCCACCAAATCTCGGGGTAAAACCACCGGGGAAAATAGAGTTAAAGGCAAAGCAGTTATCTCCAGCGTCGTTGATAAAGGCTTGTGAATCAGCAAAGCTGGAGGTTGGCAATGGCCCAGTTGGGCAGCTAGCGCCAGTCGAATCAGCGAACAAAACGTTACCACCAGAGGCGAATACGCCCGAACGGTTGCTTGGGTTGCGATAGAAGAAACTACCGTCTACGTCGCGAGTCGCATAGTTACCAAAGAAATACAGTTCTGCATCGTCAGTAATTGGCAGTGCCGCATTAAAAATGACTTTGTAGTCGTCGGTAACGTTAGGCGCGCCCCAAACCACTACTGGGTCTTGGATCGGGAAGCCCGCCGCCGCTAATGCAGTCGCTCCGCTGTTTGTGCCCTCGCCATCTTGAACGCCGCGGCTGGTCGCTTCAGAATCCTTAACTTCAAATGAAAGTACGCCAAAGCCGCCATCACCGCCGAGTGGGAAACCGACGGCGCCAGAGATTTCTTTTTGCGTGCCATCGCCTGCAAAAGCTTCGCCGTATTGCACGGTCACTTTCTTAATATTTGGGTCGTCTTGCAAGCTGAAGTTTATTACTCCAGCAATCGCATCTGAGCCGTACTGAGCGGCGGCACCATCACGTAACACCTCGACTTGTTTCAATGCCGCACCGAATAGTGGTGAAACGTCTACCGCTTGTGCACCTCGGTTGGTGCCCGAGACAAATTCACCTACAACGGCACCGCGATGACGGCGTTTGCCGTTGACTAGCACTAGGGTTTGGTCTGCGGCAAGTGCGCGCAAGTTAATTGGGCGAACCAGTGTTGCTGCGTCCGATATTGGTTCCCGGTTAGCGTTCAGCGACGGGATGATGTTAGTTAACGCATCGATCACATTGGTATCGCCTTGGCGGGTTAATTCTTTGCTACTAATAATGTCGATTGCCACGGCCGCGTCGACCGATGATCGTGGTGCCGCTCGGCGGCTACCGATAACACTGATTTGTTCGAGTACGATTGACGGTTCGGCTGTGTCTTGAGCTAATACAGGGCTTGAAATAGCCCCGCCTGTCGCGATCGAAATCGCCAGTAATAATTTATGATGTTTACGGAGCATCTTCATTTCTATCCTCTTTTGGTTGTAATTAATGTACTAATTTTGTGTTGCCAACTTAACGCCTTGGGGTGACCCATTAGTCGCTTTTGGTGGCTATTATTATTGCTACTCTCACTTGCATTAAGACTTCAAATAATCGTCACATTAAGGGTGATAACAAGCCCGATGGCTTGGACTAATGGTGGCGTCAAAAATTGCAGCACGCGTCCAATAGATGACGGTTTTACACGGCTAATAAACAATTATCTTTAGCCAAGGATGTCGTTAGACGTTCTGGCTAAACTTAAACAAGTTATTTTTCGGTCGAAGGCTAGCGTTATTTATTAATTTATAGTAGAACAGGCATGAAAGTTTTTTTGCCTTATAAATAGGGCTTTAAGATTTTATTTACTTTTATAAATAAGAAAATATAACTATAAATTCATTATTTCTAAATAAACGGGACATTAGACTTTTCATGAAAACATTAGATCGGTTCAACAAAAAAATATTGAGTATCTTGTTACAAGAAGGGAGGCTGCCAATTAGTCATCTTGCGGCCCGAGTCGGAATTTCTAAGTCGCCGTGTCAGGCGCGGGTTAAAAAGCTTGAGGAAGAAGGCTATATATTGGGCTACAAAGCCTTACTAAATCATTCCAAAATGGGGCAAGATTTGGTGGCCTATGCGCAAGTGACGATGTCGGACACCCGAGACCCAGCATTGAATGAGTTCAATGAGGCGGTGCGAAAAATAGCTGAGGTCGAAGAGTGCTACATGATTGCAGGGTCGTTTGACTACCTATTAAAAATTCGAACCTCAGACATTAATGCCTATCGAGCGGTATTGGGCCAATCGGTGTCTAGCCTGCCTCACGTTGCCAGCTCATCTACCTTTGTGTCGATGCAGGCGGTGAAAGAGCGCTAGCTGGGTAATGTTTCTTTGTGTTTTTATAGAGCGGTAGCCACTAGGTGGGCTTGTCATTGTGCCAAAGTCACTATGAATCTTCATCTCATAATGGCTTTAGTCTGCTAGCGTTAGCGACTATAAAAATAAATCAATAGGGTGGACGTGTGTCGTATTTTAAGCGTGGATTAGGGGGCATTGTTTTTCTTGCCGTGGTAGTCGCGGCTCAATGGTTATGGAACCCGTTGTCGCCAAACCCAAGTGCTGAAGTTTTGCGTCAAGGCGCTGAAACCTATGACGCCGAGATCGTTCGAGATGAATGGGGCGTGCCACACATTCTCGGCAAGCGAAACGCCGATACTAGCTTCGGCTTAGCGTATGCACATGCCGAAGACGACTTTGAAACCATCCAAGAAATGGTCGCAGCAAGCCGCGGAGTATTGGCTCAATATCGTGGTCAAAGCGCGGCGCCCACCGACTACTTAGTTCAATTATTAGACGTGTGGCAGACCGTCAATTCTCGCTATCAAAGTGACGTTCCCGAAGACGTAAAAGAGATTGCCAGGGCTTATGCCGCAGGCATTAATTTATACGCATCGCAAAACCCTGAAAGCGTCTGGCAAGGCTTAGCACCGTTTACCGCTGAAGATATTGTCGCTGGTTTTGTTTTCAAGACACCGTTCTTTTATGGACTTGATAAACCTTTGCTCGATTTGTTCGACGAAAATAGCGACTTAGAGATAGCGCTCGCGCCAAGTGGCGAAAAGCGTGCTTGGGGCCTAACTAAACGTGGTAACAGTGAGCGTGGCTCGAACGCCTATGCCGTGTCGGCAGAGCGATCGGGTGAAGACATTACTCGATTATTGATTAATTCTCATCAGCCGCTAACTGGCCCTGTGGCCTGGTACGAAGCGCATATTATCGCTGAGCAGGGCTGGAATATTCAAGGTGGTTTGTTTCCCGGTACACCGGTAATCTTGCATGGCTTCAGTGAGAACCTAGGCTGGGCAAACACGGTCAACCACATCGACTTAAGCGATGCCTATTTATTAACCCGCAATCCGGATAACCCGAACCAGTATCGTTTAGACGGGCAATGGCATGATTTTGAGAAGCGCGAAGTGACATTGTTAGTGAAGCTGTGGGGCGACTTTCGGTTTCCGGCAAAACGGACAGTGTTGCGCAGTAAGCATGGCCCGGTGATCGAGTCGGGCGATAAAACCTATGCGTTGCGTTACGCTGGTATGGACGAAATACGCCAATTAGAGCAATACGTTCGTTTAAATCAAGCGGAGGACTTCGATGGATTTATGCAAGCGATGCAAATGAATGCCTTGCCGAGTATTAACTACGTGTACGCCGACAAAGAAAATAATATTGGCTTTATTCATAACGCCCAATACCCACAGCGAGATGATTCGTGGGACTGGAGCAAGGGTCTGCCAGGCGATAGAAGTGATTTAATATGGCAAGGTTATCGCCCGTTTTCTGAGGTGCCTAAGTTGATAAACCCAGCGTCTGGTTTGATCTTTAATGCCAACAATACGCCATTCTCAGCGACCGATGGCCCAGACAATTTGCGTGCCTCAGACTTCCCGCAATCAATGGGCTTGGCGACTAAGCAAACCAATCGATCTTGGCGTGTGTTGGAGATGAATGATGGCATTAAGCCAATAGGCCAAGCAGAGTTACTGCGACAAAAATTCGATATCCAATACTCAGAACAATCAGAGCAAGCGCAAGCGTTACAGGTTGCCTTAGCCCAAGACTGGTCTGATAACCCCGATCTAGTGGCGGCCCAAGAGATTATTAAAAAGTGGGATAGGCGAGCTAATGTAGAAAATCTAAACGCCGCCTTACCGATTCAGATATTCAGCGAAATCAGGCAAAGCGTAGATCGAACCGATCAGTCGCCAGCCGCTATCCGACAAGCAGTCGAAAAAGCGGTACGCTATCTCAAAACCAATTATGGCGGCCTCAATCCTGCATGGTCCGAAGTCAATCGGCTAGTGCGCGGTGACTATAATCAGCCGCTTGCAGGTGGGCCTGATTTACTTCGAGCTGTGTATGCTATTGGCTTTGCAGAGGATCAAAAATCCTATGCCACTCATGGCGATTCTTGGATGGCACTGGTGTCTTGGGATCAAGCCACTGGAGAGCAAAGTGCAAAGGTGTTGCATCAATTTGGTAGTGCTACCCTAGACCGTAAATCACCACACTATGCTGACCAAGCTGACTTATTTGTTAAGCAGCAATGGCGCCAAGCAAGCTTTGATCTGAATCAGATTAGAGCTAGCGCCAGCCGAATTTACTCCATTGGTGGTAAAGGCGATAGTAAAACGCGTCAAATGTCAGAGTAGGCTTTACTCGGATTCGAGCGTTTAGTAATGGGTAAAATCGATAGGTTTGCCAGTAGATGAAGTGGGATTTTGCTTTGAATTTTTCGAATGGGCCTAGTTTTGCGACTCGGTCTCGACTGAAGTAGACTCTAGGTGTTACTCAACAAACTAGGATCCGGATATGAATAAGTTAGCAATTGTTGCGTTATTAACTATTGCATCGTCGCTCTACGCATCGATGTTAGTAGCGGTAGAAGTGAAGACTGCGGTGTCAGAAGTAACCGTTTACACCAACGGTGCACTCGTTACTCGCAGTGCGACCCTGAGTTTAGCCGCAGGTGATCAAAAGATTGAGTTAACTGGGCTGCCGTCTAATCTCGATGCGCAAACTATGCGCCTGGAAGTTAACAACAAGGGTGTTCGTATTGGTCAGGTGAATATCAAGGAGAATAAATTTCTTGAGGCCACTGACCCGGTGGTGGTTTCGTTGAAAGATGAAGTAGCGCTAAAAGAGAATGAAATTCGACAGGTGCAAGACTCAACTAATGCCGCCAAGCTGCAACTCAAGTTTTTAGAGTCTCTGGCCACTGGTTATTCGAAAGAAGCCTGGATAGGGTCAGCTCAAGGCTCGGCTGACGTTGCCAGCTGGCAGAGAGCGCTAGGGTTAATGCAGAGCGGTTCAGAAGCTGCCAATAAAATCATTCGTAGAAACATTTTAAGTATCAGTAAGCTGAACAATCAACTGTCGCTGCTCAAACGAGAATTGGCTGACAAGCGCAGCGTAAGGGCATCCAACAACAGTGTGGTAGTAAACCTCTCGAGTAGTGCTATCACCAATGCTGTGGTCAAAATCCATTATCTTCAAGATGACGCCGGCTGGGGTCCAAGTTATGAAGCGCGCCTTAATTCAGACGATGGCACCTTGTTGTTGGCACAAAAGGCGGTGCTCTGGCAGGGCACTGAAGAACCTTGGTCGAATACTAAAGTGACCTTGTCTACCAGTCAGCCTTCACAGCAAATGCAGCCGCCAGTGTTGAGTAGTGAGTTCTATGACCTGCAAGAAAAGCCTAGACCCGTGTCGTCACGACGTACAAAAACCTATGCAGCGGCACCAATGGCATCGGCTGCGATTCAAGGCGAGATGCTTGAAGAAATATCTGTTGCTGGGGTTAGACGAGTTCAAGAATGGAGCGGCACATACTCTCAAAGTTTCCCGATAGCGGGGCGCATTAGCGTGTCTAACAATGAAGATGAAACGCAACGTTATGATTTAGAAGTATTCGAATTTAACACCGCGTTAGTAACACAAATCACCCCAATGCAGAGCACTCAAGCCTACTTGTCGGCTCGCTTTACTCATAACGGAAAGAACCCTATCTATGGCAACCAGATGTTGGTTTACGTAGACGGCGTACTCATGGGGTCAGCGGCGATGCCGACGATTTTACCGGGTGCTGAGGTTAATCTGCCGATGGGAATTGATCGTCGCATTGAAGTCAAGGTCGATAATTTAGGCAGCGTTGGCGGCCGCGGTGGCATTATCCAAAAGCAAATAACCGATACCACTGATTTGGTTTTCGAAATTACTAATCGCCGAGCATCGATCGCCAATATTGAAGTGCGAGCGGTTTACCCCGTTTCGAAAAACAAAGCGCTTAAAATTAAGATCGGCGATAATGCGACTCCGCCGTCTGAACAGGATGTCGATGGCAATACCGGTGTAGCTTTATGGAAAAAAGAGCGAGGCACCGGCGAGACTTGGGCGATTAACTATAACTACTCGAGAACGAGGCCAGCTGATCGCGATTTGCGTCGTGTTTATAATTACTGATTAAGTCGTTGCTGATGACTTTTTAATAACTAGGCCGATGACTCTTTAGCCACTAGCCGTTGACTCTCGTTCGCTGGTGAGTGTTACTGCATTTTGAAATTGGCCAGGGCTATTGTAGGTAGATCTGATGAGTTAATGATTAATAATATTCATTTATCTGAAGCGATTGGGTGTCGTAGTTTGGATGGACGCTAACACCTTGTGTTAGATATGGATTTTGCCATAAAACGAATATCTAATCCTTGGTCTCCGGCTACTAGCCGGCTAATTGAAGTGTCGTTATTAGTGTGTTACCGTGCTTTTTTATTTGGAGGATTTCAAATGAAAAACGTAATCACGTGCATGGAGCTGGTGTGTATACGCAGGAAGCGTATCGGTGAATGTAAGTATTATAACTATTTAAAAAATTAACCTGTGAGTGTAATGGACTACATAAGAAAACACAGATGGAGCAATATAATGATAGTGAATCTTAGACCCTTTTTGGTGATCCTTCTTCTAATAATGTATGGGCCGAGCTCTGGCATTGTTTCGGCCCAGGAAAGCCCACAGCTACC
>JAESTB010000163.1 GCA_016763815.1 Arenicella sp. | reverse complement strand
GTTTGAGAATGAGATTAAATGCTGACTTTAATAAACGGGTACTGCTACACAGCCAGAAGATGGATTGGAACGATTCGCCGATGCCGGGCGTTGTAAGGCGGCCACTAGATCGAATTGGCGGTGAAGTCGCGCGCGCCACATCTATCGTTAAGTACGCGCCCGGCAGTCATTTTTCTGCCCATGTACATAGCGGTGGCGAGGAATTTTTAGTGCTCGAAGGTGTCTTTCAAGATGAGCATGGTGACTACCCCATGGGATCTTATTGTCGCAACCCGCCGCAGTCGAGTCATACGCCAGGATCACAATCGGGTTGCGTGATATTTGTTAAGTTATGGCAATTTCAGCCCTACGACAGGATGCATGTAAAGCTTAATAGAAATCTCATGCGAGCATCCGCGCAGTCCGCTGGTGTTGGGGTATCCGTTATTTCATTGTACCAAGACGATTTCGAACAGGTAAGCATCGAAACATGGGAGGCAAATTCGGAAATCCTGCAGTCGCTCGAGGGCGGTGCCGAATTTTTGGTACTTGATGGCTCCTTTAGTGAAGGTGGCGAGACCTTAGTTCAACACAGTTGGTTGCGTTTACCTGTCGGTTCCACCTTAAGCGCCAAGACCAGCGATCAGGGAGCACGTCTATGGGTGAAACGAGGGCATTTGCTAAACGTTGATGAGCAAGAGGCAAGGCTGCCGCGTTGATAATCGTAGCCGAAACCTTGCGCATAGAAAGCGTTACTCGTCGCCAAAAGACCGTAATCTGAATTAATCGAGATCTCACTTATGTCAGTTGAAAATCGGCCTGATAGGTCAGAAAAGTTAGCATTCGCAGACGTTGTTATTATCGGTGGAGGCCTTAGTGGTTTAGCGACCGCCTACAAATTGGCTAAACTCGGTATCGATTTTCAATTGTTAGAGGCGCGAGAACGCTTTGGCGGTCGTATTTTAACCTTCGAGTCGGCGAGATCCTCAGCCTGTTTTGACCTTGGGCCGTCTTGGTTTTGGCCAGGCCAAGAGCATATCAAGGGCTTAATAACGGAGCTTGGTCTCGATCGTCTTATTTATACTCAGTATTCAAGCGGCGATGCCGTTTTCGAAGCTCAGGATTCGCCACGTGCATCACTACAGCGAGGTGTTTCCGGGATTTCCATGGAGGGTTCTTATCGCTTACAGGGCGGTTTGATCGCCTTGATTGATGCGCTGGTAAATCAAATAAGCCTGCTTGGTTTCGGCGACCGCTTGTCTCTATGTTCGACTGCCGTAGCTGTCACCAAATTGTCCGATAAAGTCCGCGTAAGTTACTCTCAACCTCACTCTAGAGGGCAGTCTATTGGGGGCGGTACGATAGAATCCAATATAATATGCCAACAACTGGTTATCGCCTCGCCGGTTCGGTCGGTTCTAGAGAATGTCAAAATAGATCCTCAACTTGACACCGCGCGGCAGGCCGAACTTGAAACGGTAGCTACTTGGATGGCGGGGCATAGTAAAGTGGTGGTCGAATATAAAAAGCCCTTCTGGCGCGAAGCTGGTTTTTCAGGCGACGTGATAAGTCAGATTGGGCCGATGTCTGAGATACATGATGCCAGTTCAAATAGCAATCATAGCGAGCCACAAGCGTTCGCATTATTTGGCTTTCTCGGTATTGCTCCGGCAGTCCGAAAACAGCAGGCTGAGCGCCTTCGAGAGTTAATATTGGCTCAGTTGGTAAGAATATTTGGTGACCAAGCCAATAGTCCAATTGAGTTGGTAATTCAAGACTGGGCGGCCGAGCCATTGACCGCATCAAAGCACGACCAATTTATCGCTGACCATCATCCAATTAATCATTGGTCTACCACCATTGAGCCCGGCTGGTCTGGAAGCCTGATCTGGTCTGGATCGGAGACCGCAAACGGACATACTAATGGCTACCTAGAAGGTGCTGTTCTAGCCAGCAATCAAACTTTTCAACAGCTAGAGTCGCGGCTAAAGCCGACTTAGGGTGCTAAAGCCTACTTGGAGTATCTTCTCCAAGTCCTTTACGCAATATTGCGATAATCCATTGTATGCTTAGCCGATAAACAATAGTAAAGGTTGTGAACATGCAAAATGAGCTTGTCAAAAGACTCCTTATTCTTCTACTTATTCTTCTTATTGGTGGTGGTATCAGCATTGCCGGTGGCGATGGCGGCGCTAGATTCGCCAATATTCCGGTATTTGTAATTTGTGGCGCTTGGGCATTTTTAGTTAACTGGATCGCTTTTTTGCCGGCAAACGCAGCGCAAACCGAGAAATATTACGATTTAGTTGGCAGCCTAACCTACCTCTCGATGATCGGTTTGGCATTGTTGCTAACCACCCAAATAAGCAGTCGTGGTTTGATCGCGGCGGCGATGGTCGCGATTTGGGCGATGCGACTCGGTACCTTTCTGTTTATTCGCATTAATAATGACGGTCATGACGATCGCTTCGACCAAATCAAAGTTAAGCCAAGTCGATTTTTCATCGCTTGGACTATTCAAGGCTTATGGGCGTTGGTCACAGCGGCTTGTGCTTTAGCTATCATTACTGGTGGTAATCAAACACCGGTGGGTGTGCTTGGTAAGCTTGGTATCATCATTTGGGTTGTCGGTTTCATCATCGAAGTCGTTGCCGATTCGCAAAAGAGCGCGTTTCGTAAAAATCCAAATAATAAGGGTAAATTTATTAGCACCGGAATTTGGTCTTGGTCTAGACACCCAAACTATTTTGGCGAGATTAGCCTTTGGTTCGGTATGGCGATAATCGCCCTACCGGTGTTAAGTGGCCTGCAATGGCTAACGTTAATTTCGCCTATATTCGTAATCTTTCTACTAACCAAAGTAAGCGGTATACCAACGCTAGCGAAAAAAGCCAAAGAACGTTGGGGCGATGACGCCGATTATCAGGCATACGTTGCGAACACCTCATTGCTATTTCCGTTACCGCCGAAGAAATAGAGTCAAACTAGCGTGCATTTATCGTGCAATGACCTGAGAGCATGCTGTAACTAATGCTTCACCTCTCCGGGTTAGAGAGGTAT
>JAESTB010000162.1 GCA_016763815.1 Arenicella sp. | reverse complement strand
CCCCGTAGAAAGACGATGGCTGATGTAGCGTTACAAACGAATACGCGTCGTTCCAATGGCCACCGGGTTTGTGGTGTTTGTCGACAATAATAATATTGGCGTCGGTCTCAGTAAGCAGTACATCAGCGAAGGCCATGCCTACTGCACCGCTGCCAATAATTAGGTAATCAGTTTCAAGTTGTTGAGCGCTCATGGTCTTTCTCGTTTTTAGTTTGAATGTTTGATCAATACTGATTGATATATAACAGTGTTATATATTAGAATAACACTGTTATATTTGTCAAGCCCTGAGCGAAAATCCGATGGACTCAAGATCGAAAATTCTAAATGCAGCATCACAACTTTTTTTAGAGGGTGGTGGTTCAGCTTTAAGTGTACGAGCTATATCCAAACGTGCAGGTCTCTCAACGATTGGCATTTATAGTCATTTTCAAGGCAAGCAGGGCATACTCGATGCGCTTTACATTGAAGGATTCAATTTAGTTCGCGAGGCTATGGATGTGGTGCCTGAGGGCAAAGCGAACAAAGCTCAAGTTTTACAATCGTGTCTAGGGTACCTAAACGTAGGTGAACAGCATGAGGCTCACTACCGGCTTATTTTTGGTGAGTCTGATGCTGGTTACCAGCCTTCAGAAGAGGCAATCGAGGCTAGAAATAGTGCCTTCTCGAAGTTGGTCCGAGTGGCCGGATCTTACTTGCCTGATAGTTCCAGCGTCTCAGAACGTCGGCAAATCGCATTGGATGTCTGGGCAATCGTTCACGGTTACGTGAGCATTAGTCACCATGTCACGTCGTCCAATGACAGTGATTTAGACTGGAAAGCGATGGCGATCCGAGTTGTTGAGGTTCAACTTGACGCGGCTAGAGAACGTTTTAAGTAGTGTTCTAATCGATCTAGTCATTACTCGCTCTGTTACTAATTAGCGACTGCGAAAAGTGCCTCAAGGAAAATCGTTGGCGTATTTTGGGGCTTTCGGTGGAGTAATAGCAATTTAGAGCGTTTTTTTTCGTTAATGCACACGATTTTTGTCATCGAGAATTAATTGGTATGACCAATAAAACAAATATTGTTATGCCAATATTGTTGCTTTTGGTAGAATATTTTGTAAGTATCCATTGCAGGTGGAAAAAGTGCAAATGCAATATAAAACCAAAAACGAGAAAAATGAGATGAAAAAAGTTATTAGAGGAGATGTTGGGATGAGGAGGCGATTAATCGTACGAAATATATTATTAGCCACTTCAGCTCTTGGTATGGTTTCGGGGCCAAGCATGGTGTTAGCGCAATCTGGCGATTCTGAATTAGAAGAGGTTGTTGTCACTGGTATTCGAGCGTCTCTTGCGAATGCCCTTGCTGAGAAGCGAAATTCAGATAAATTGGTTGAAGTGATCATCGCTGATGACATCGGTAAGCTGCCTGATCAAAACCTTGCTGAGGTTCTGGAAAATATCACCGGTGTACAGATTACTCGTACAGCAGGTGTTGGCACGGGTGTTCAGATCCGTGGTAGCAGCTCAAACAGAGTCGAAGTTAATGGTGTATCCACCGTGGGTTCTGGTGGTGGTCGTAGTGGTATCAATTTTGAAGATGTTGATGCGTCGATTATTGCTGCGGTTGAAGTTACTAAATCACCCGACGCGAAAACCATTGAAGGTTCAGTTGGCGGTACAATTAACCTGCGAACTATACGCCCGCTTGATTTGACCGAAACCTTAGGCTCTATTTCAATTAAAGGTGAAGACAGCAGCCTAAGTACCGAAAGTCTTAAGCCAAGAATTTCAGGCGCTTGGGGAGATAACTGGAGCACTGATGCGGGTGATTTCGGCGTTGTTATCAGTGGTAGTTATACTGAACAAGAAGCCGTGTCGTTCCGTCCTCGTGCTGACCGTGATGCCGTCGGCCGAGCTCCTGGCGCTGCATTCGGTGAGTATCTTGGCATTCAGTTTCTGACCCAAGAGCAAGAGAATGATGACTATGAAACTCTCAATCTTGCCACTACTTTTGAATGGGCACCTAGTGAAAATCTGAAATTTTACTTCGATGCTATTATTAATCAGCAGGAGCGAACTAGAGATCAATATAGACTTCAGGCATCGGGCGTGAGTTCATTGATTAATATTAGTGCTCCTACCGCATTTGAAACAGTTGATTTCGGTGTAGGTCCAGGCGTGTTTCAAGCGGCTCTAGCGGGTGTGCTTGAGCCTGATCTAGCGAATGATGATGATGATCCAAACTTACGTTTCACCTCTGAGACAAACGCTCGGGTTACAGATACTGAGGTATTTTCGCTAGGTGGTGAATGGCAAGGTGAAAAATTGTCTGCGAAAGTTGAAATTTCGACCTCAAGCTCAGACACAAATACCCCCAATTTAAGCACGACCCTTAATTTCATTAACCCTAACTGTCCTCTAGACGGTACTAGTAATGATAACTGTGTGCCGTTCATCTACGATTTGTCCGGTAATTCATTGTCTTTCGGCATCAATTTTGATTCGCCATTTGCACCAACAAGTGCGGACTTATTGAACCCTGCTAATGTTGTTTTAGATCAAGTAGTCGTCGCTGATACCTTTGTTGAAAATGAAGAAAACGCATTCCGCGCAGACTTTACTTACGCCCTTGATTGGAACGCAATTAATTCTATCGATTTTGGCCTGCGCTTTAATGAAACCTCAAGTACCTCTGATCGAGCGGCTGATAATATCGGTGGCTTCAGTCGATTAGTCGATAGTCCTAGTGGTAGTTTGTTTGCTGACCTGCTTGTTGCAGGACCAAATAATTTTGGTTCTGGTGACGGTCGGAATTTGTTCATTCAAAACTTCCTTTTAGTCGACCCAAATCGCGCCTTTTCTGATCGAGAGGGTACGATTGCCGCTCTGCAAGCGGCAGTGATAGCACACGATCCTGATAGTCCAGATATTCTAAGCCTGTCATCAGATCCAAATGCGTTCTATGATATTTCCGAAGAAAGTACCGCTTTATATGCACAAGCAAATTTTGAGTTTGGTATTTTCCGAGGTAACTTTGGCGTGCGCTATGTCGAGACCGACGTTGACTCGATTGCCTTTGGCCCGGCCGATGGTAATGGGGTTAGGTCGCTACAGTCAACAAAAGGCGACTATGACTTTTTACTGCCACGTTTTAACTTAATAGCCAACGTAAGCGACGACTTGCTTATTCGTTTTGGTTATGGCGAAGACGTCAATCGGCCTAGCTTTACTAATCTAACTACCGGATTTAACTTTAGTTCAAATGAAAATACTACCATCGGGTTAGGTAATCCTGGTTTAGAACCTGAGGAGGTTGAGTCATTCGACCTTGCGGCTGAGTGGTATTTTGCCCCGTCTGCAGTAGCAAGCATTGGTTACTTTAACAAAAAGCGTACAAATATATTTGGCACAACCACATTCGGTGCGTCACTAACCGATGATGGTAATGGTGGTTTCGTCCGCGAAACTGATCCAACGTGTCCCGGCGGCGGTATTTTTAATCCGATTGTTGTCCCTAATGTCTTGGGTAAATCTAATCAGCTTGGTTTATGTGTCGACTTCACACGACCTGGCAATGACCCTGAGACTACGACACAGTCAGGTATCGAACTTGCCTTCCAGTACGACCTGTCAGCATTTGAAGATAAATTAGGTTGGGCATCTGGTTTCGGTGTGATCGCTAATGCGACTTTTCAAGACTTTAAAGGTGGCTCAATAGTTGATACCACTACGGGTCGGGGATTAACCGTACTTGGTGATGTCAGCATCGAACGAGGTCTGCTTAATTTCTCTGAAACTGCTTACAACGCGACTCTGTTCTATGAGAAGCATGGTTGGTCTGCAAGAGCACGTTATACATGGCGTGAAGGGTTTCGCAATACTGACTTCGCTGGCGGTGCTAGCACCAGTAGTACATTTAGCTTTCCTGTTTTTACAGAAGACAGAGGGCAGTTAAATGCGAGTGTCAGCTATGATGTAAATGACAGCTTGAATGTTGGTGTTGAGGTTACTAACCTTACTGAAGAGGGTGTTGTACAGCGTTGTGTTAGCGAAACGGGACCTCTATGTTTTGTCGGAATTCCTGATCGACGCATTACCTTTGGCGCTAGCTATAGCTTCTAATGAGGGAGGCATAAATGTCGAACCAAAATGGATGTCATGACAGATAAACATGACCCCTAAGCTTGCTTGAAAGCCCCAGTTTAATGCTGGGGCTTTTTTCTGACTAGCTCTTTCGTCTCATAAATAGTGAGATAAAAAACCAATATTAGAGAAATATAAAGGCGTGACTCTCGGCGCTGGTTCGGGCCGAACGAGCCAGTGACCATAGATGATATACGTCAAATCGGGTCTACTGATATCGCCAATGCATTACATGGCATTGCTGCCGGTGAGGTTTGACCGATTGAAGCAATACGTAAACATCGAGCGCTAATTAGAGGCGTGTGAACCAACGTTCAGGTTTTTTCTGTGCACTAAAAAATCTTATCGAGGCTGATTCTGGTAATTGCCTTGATGAGTCTATTGGGCCCGATAAGGCATACTGTTTCACTGTGAGAAAAGCATTAGTCAATGGTTGTTTTGAACGAAAAGAGTGTTATTTTTTCTACGCCATAGTGGCGCAGATACGTTTATTAACGGATCTGAGATGGCCCATTTAAAAGATTGGGAGCGCATCTTTTGCTCTGCGGGGATGACTAAATTTCAATACCAAAGAGATTCTGGCATGTCATCCTAGGGATTTTTGATGACGCTATAATTAGTGATTCTGTTTATCAATAATTCTTCTATTATTATCATGTATATTATTCCTCTCATCTGTATTAATTACTCTT
>JAESTB010000161.1 GCA_016763815.1 Arenicella sp. | reverse complement strand
CCTTCAGCGGCAATACGGCCCGCTTTCTTATCAGCGTGTGCTGCGCCACGCTTACGCATTTCCGCAATTGCTAGTTCAATGTCGCCGTCAGTTTCGGTCAACATTTTTTTGCATTCCATCATGCCTGCGCCAGTACGCTCGCGCAGTTCTTTAACTAATGAGGCAGTAATTGCCATGTCATCACCTATAAATATGTTCTGAGTTTAATCGGCTAAGAAGCCCGCGGGAGCAGACTTCTTAGCCGCAAAAATAGAGTCAAACCTTAAAGAGGTTTTAAGCTAATTTTGCCTTCGCTTGAGCAATCCACTCTTCACGTTCGATTCGGCCTTTAAAGTTTAGTTCGCCATCAATACGCTCAACGTCTTGCGCTGTAAAGTCAGCGATTTGCTGGAACGTAGAAATGCCTAAGTCATTCAACTTTCCTTCGATCACTGGGCCAATACCATTGATGTCAGTCAGTTTATCAGCGCCAGTCGGAGTAACTGCTTCAACTACCGCAGCAGCCTTTTCAACAACCGCTGGGGCTTCAGTTTCTGCCGGGGCCTTGGTTGTTGCCGGGGCCTTGGTTATTGCCGCATCTTCAGCGACTGCCGCTGCCGCAACTTCTTCAACAAGCTCAACGTATTCGCTAGTACCATCTTTCGATGCCACTGCTGGCTTAACTTGAGCCGCAGCACGAGCGTTGATAATTGTGTCAGCCGCCGCTTCTACGTACAAGCTGATAGCACGAATCGCGTCATCATTGCCAGGGATGACATAGTCAATGCCGTCCGGCACACAGTTTGTATCAACAACAGCGATCACTGGAATGCCTAACTTGTTGGCCTCTGATACAGCGATGTACTCGGCTTTCACGTCAATTACGAACAATGCATCAGGCAGGCCTTGCATGTTCTTAATGCCACCAAGGCTACGCTCCAACTTAATACGTTCGCGATCAAGAGTAAGAGATTCTTTTTTGTTCAAGTTCAATCGTTCTGCCGTACCTTCAACTAACTGGGTATCCAACTCTTTCAAACGGCGAATAGAGTTTTTAACCGTTTTAAAGTTAGTCAACATGCCGCCTAACCAGCGATGATTAACATAAGGTGCGCCTGCTCTTTCGGCAGCGTCTTTAATAAGGTTGCTGGCTGAACGCTTGGTACCAACCATCATGATGCTTCCGCCGTTGCCAACGATACTGCCAATGTAATTCATCGCGTCGTTGAACATTGGCAAAGTTTGCTCAAGGTTGATAATATGAATTTTATTGCGCTCACCGAAGATAAACGGGCGCATTTTAGGTGACCAATAACGGGTCTGGTGACCAAAGCGAACGCCTGCTTCAAGCATCTGGCGCATAGTAACGTCTGACATATGTGTACTCCAAAATTGTACGGGTTTAGACAAATCCGAAAAGTCTGAACTACTAACCTCATGTCGCAACTTAAGATTTATCTGAAGTAGCCGTTGCCACCGAATATGGAAATCGACTCAGAAAACCTGAATCAACATCTTCAATAAAATCAAAAACTTATAACGACAAAAAGCACCCAGTAGTTGCCAATGACAATCGGACGATTTATGTTGAGGCGCGTTTATACCATAAAGCCTCTTTTTTACAAAGGTTTACTGGCTATTTTATGGCTAAATTTCGGCCTGAGCAGTGCGCGGCAACACACCTACTAAGCAACATAAATGATGGCTATATGAGACGCTTCAATTGCGAGTCTCGAGAGACCATGGCAAGCTATGGTAAATTAACCCTAAAAACGGAGTTCAAGCGTGCACCAACTGACGGGCCTAGATGCCTCATTTCTTTATCTCGAAACAGCCAATAGCCCGATGCACATTGGTGGCCTGGCTATTTACGACCCATCAACCGCTCCGGGTGGCGCGGTTGGCTTCAAACAGATATTGGAGAATGTACTAAACCGGGCGCATCGTGTTGCGGCTATGAACAATGTTTTGGTCGAAGTACCGTTGAGATTGGACCACCCTTATTGGAAGTCTGACGGTCCCTTCGACCCAGAGTTCCATATCAGGCACATTGCACTACCTAAACCCGGAGATTGGCGCCAGCTTTGCATTCAAGCCTCCCGCTTACATGCTCGCCCACTCGATCGCGCTCGTCCGCTGTGGGAGTTTTATATTATTGAAGGCTTAGACAACGTTGAGGGTTACCCGCCTGGCTGCTTCGCGGTGTTGAGTAAAATGCATCATGCCGCGATTGATGGTGCCTCGGGGGTAGAAGTTGCAGCCGCGATTCATGATTTGAGCCCAAAATACCAAGTAAATGAGAGCCCGCAGCAGATCAGTAAAGATCGCACGCCAACCGCCATGGAGCTTTTCTGGCGCGCTCAACTAAATAACATAAAAACGCCATTACGCGTTTATGAAGTGGCTAAAAACACAATCCCGGGAGTAGCAAAGCTAGCCGCGGGGCTGGCTCGTGGAAAATTATCGCGAGTTACTGACATTCCACGAACACGATTCAATACCAACGTTTCGCCTCATAGAGTGTTCGATGCAGTCGAATTCAATTTGGATGATATTAAAGAAATCAAGAATGCCGTGCCGGGCGTAACGGTAAACGATGTGGCACTGGCCATTTGTGGCGGCGGCTTACGTAAATACCTGCAAAGCAAAAATGAGTTGCCCGAGCGCTCATTGGCCGCCATGGCGCCGGTGAACGTTCGCACCAAAGACCAACTTGGTAAAGCAGGCAATCAAGTTTCGCAACTGACCGTGCGCATTAGGAGCGATATCGAAGACCCCCTAGAGCGTTTAATTGCGGTCAATGCAGGCACCTCTAAGGCAAAAGAGTTAAACAACGCTATCGGCACTAAAACGATGACTGATTACAGTCAATTCATACCCTCAACGTTAACCGCGTCGGCGGCCAAACTGTCGAGTCGCTTAGCTCTAGCTAACCGCATCAAGCCCTCTTACAACTGCGTTATTACCAATGTTCCAGGGCCTCAGGTTCCGCTCTACTTCACTGGCGCAAAAATGTTGAGTAACTTTGGACTCGGCCCAGCAATCGATGGCATGGGCTTATTTCATGCAATATTAAGCTATTGCGGAAAATTTAATATCAGCATCAATGCCTGCCGTGAAATGATGCCGGACCCTGCGTTCTATGCCGATTGTTTGAAAGAATCTTTCAGCGAGCTGCATGAAGTAACCGTTGCTAAAAAGCCTAAGGTAAACGCAAAAAAGAAGCTCAGTAAAAAAGCCAAATCCAACAAAAAAGTTTCTAAGAAGTAGCCGTCGAAAACACAAAATTTAGATAGCTACCCTCACTTAACGATAAACCAAGAAATTATTCTCAATGACTCAGAAATACTTAATGGCCAATGGCTTGCGCTTGGCCTACGATGAATTTGGTGATGCTTCAAACCCCGCATTAATACTAGTTATGGGCCTCGGAACGCAGATGATTGCTTGGCCAGAGGCGCTGTGTGAGGGACTTGCCAGTGAAGGCTTTAGAGTTATTCGCTTTGATAATCGCGATATTGGACTATCTCAACAGATAGAACCGAAAAAGTCGGTCAACTTAATGAAGTTAATCTTACGATCTAAATTAGGCTTATCAATCCGCGTACCTTATGACTTGAGAGATATGGCGGCTGACGCCATTGGAGTGCTCGACTTTTTAGAGATTGAATCGGCTCATTGGGTTGGCGCATCTATGGGTGGCATGATCTGTCAGTTGATCGCCGCCGAGTACCCAGAGCGCACCTTGTCGTTAACCTCGATCATGTCATCCAGCGGCAACCCGGCTTTACCGCAACCCAGTTTACGTATTGCTAAACAATTGTTGATGCGACCTGACCGGAGTAACGAAAAAGCTTATCTAAAACACAGCTTGGCCACTTGGGCCATTATCGGTAGTCCAGACTACCCTCCAAAAAAAGAAGAGTTAAGCGATCGCATTCTCAGTAGCTTACGCCGATCATACTCGGCAAACGGTTACACCCATCAGATGGCCGCAATTTTAAAGTCTGGAGATCGTCGCCACTTACTTAGAAAAATCAAAGCGCCAACCCAAGTAATTCACGGCAAGGCCGACGTACTTGTTCCTGTCGAAGGCGGCATCGATACCGCTAAGCACATCAAAAACGCCAAACTTGAGTTAATCGAGGGTATGGGGCATGACCTGCCTCGCCAATTGATACCTCGCTTTATAAGTCTGATCTGTGGTGTCATCGCTGACAGCGAAAAAGCCAAGTTGCAAGCGGCTTAACTTATTTTCGAGTTAGGCTTAATTTAGGCCTAGCCTAACAATCAACTTGGATCAGCAGGTTTCAGTCATCATTGGCGTTGCTCTAACACCGCGTGGCGGAGTCTTTCGCCGCGCATTTGAAATTCGAAGGTGTTTTCTTTAGGCGACTGAGTGTCGTGAGCATTTGCGATTGTGCTGCGAGACGGTGAACTCAAATCCAAGCGTGTAGCCGCTCCAACTTGAGCAAAACGAGCTAATCAGAGGAGCTAGGGATTATTAAGATGGCGGCAGAACAGTCATTTCGATGGAGAAAATTCACTAGAAATAAAACTACAACAAATTGGCCGCTTTAGATTTCTTAAAAAATAAGCGCTTAAAACCGCTAGCTTTGAACTTCGCCCATTTATCTTCTGGCTGTGATAAACGGTCAGCCAATAGATACATCACCAATGGGTTAACACCCATGCCGAGGTGACTTGCTGGAACCACGATGCTTTCAGTTGTATCTGTTTCTTTCTGTAAAGAACCCTCCCATGCAACAACACCATCGGAGTGTGAAAAAATAGAGCTTGTAGGTACCGGCGGTGCTTGATGCAGCTGAAAATATCGAGTGTAATCAATATCAGTTGGTTCGCCGTTAAACACTTTGAACAGCCCATGCGCATGAGAATGCTCTGGCTTGCCAGAAATTGGGCTGCCTAAAGTGATAACACTGCGTACTTGATCGGCACACACTTTAGCAACCTCTCGCGCGTACAAGCCTCCCAGACTCCAGCCAACCAATGACACCTTCTTACCGCTCTGTTCAGCCACCTCACGAACTAAGGCGATCATTTCTTCTTCTAACTCATCGCCAAACAATACATTCACACCCAAGCCCCAACCATGAGTTTGATAGCCAAGATCTGTGAGCAAATTGCGCAACGGCTTGGTGGCACTATCACTACTGACAAAGCCTGGGAACACGATAACTGGATGCCCGTCGCCCTTCGGCAGACGTTTGAGTAACGGGCGCAATGCATAAAAGCTCTGCCACTCGATTACCGCACGTGGCTCAGCTAAGCGCCAAAAATTGAATTGCGTTTGCCTAATTAGACCCAATGACATAACTACCCCCTACCCAGTACTAGTTTATCGTTATTTTTATCACACAAGCTTAGCCGTGTTGCCGATAAATTACGAATCTTTTACACAACTTTTTAATGCGAGTGTTCGGCCTAAAACCGGCTAGATTCAAGTTCTGAATCAGGCCACAAATTAAGCACCTGCGAAGGCAGCTCTATGTCATGTTTTTTGCTACAATGTTGCTCAAAGCAGTATCGAATTGCACCACCAACCCAACTGAAACAGATAGACATGACCGTTACCATCAAAACTGGCGCCGAAATAGAACTCATGCGTACCGCTGGTCGGCTCGCCAGCGAAGTTCTAGATATGATTGAAGAACATGTTGTTGCCGGCATCACGACAGACCAATTGAATACCATTTGCCATGATTATATTGTCAATGTGCAAAATGCCATTCCAGCACCACTGAATTACCGTGGCTTTCCGAAGTCGATCTGCACCTCGGTTAATCATGTTATCTGCCATGGCATCCCGAGCGACAAAAAGCTTAAGAAAGGCGATATTATTAATATCGATATAACCGTCATCAAAGATGGCTACCACGGCGACAATAGTCGTATGTATTATGTTGGTAAACCTAGCATACTAGCTAACCGAGTTTCGGAAATTGCCAAAGAATCGATGATGATCGGCATAGAAATGGTCAAGCCAGGAGTACAGTTAGGGGATATTGGTCATGCCATTCAAAAACATGCTGAAGCTGCCAACTTCTCAGTGGTACGTGAGTACTGCGGGCATGGCATAGGCCGAGTATTCCACGAAGAGCCTCAGGTATTGCATTACGGTCGGCCAAAAACTGGCATGGCACTTAAGCAAGGGATGACCTTCACTATCGAGCCGATGATAAACGCTGGTCGAAAAGAAACCAAACTATTGTCTGATGATTGGACGGTGGTAACCAGAGATCATTCATTATCGGCTCAATGGGAGCACACCATTTTGGTAACCGCTAATGGTTATGAAATTTTGACAAATTCAGCCAACGCTGTATTGCCTTAGCATCAATGAACACTTGTGGTTCAGTTGCTCTTCACTATGGTTGCACTCACTAAGGGCTGCATGCATTAAATTTAGTTATCTAACTTAGGTAGGCCATCGGCATGCATTTCGCCAAACGCAAACTTCTAAACCCGACTCTGTTTAAACGCATGCTTGGCGACGCATCGCCATTACCCATTGCGCCCTTTAAAAAAGCAATAAAGAACGGACTTAGCGAATTGAAGGAGCATCAAAACAATGGTATCGCGGCCGCTGATTTGCTCACTAAATACACTTGGATGGTGGACCAATTGGTGATCATCGCATGGGACCACCACCTGCGACACCACCCGATTGAATCGTCGGTCGAGCTGATCGCTGTCGGCGGTTACGGTCGTGGCCAGCTACACCCCTACTCTGATGTTGACCTGCTGATTTTACTTGGCGATGAGAACTATGATGACGGCAAAGATTTAGTTGAAAACTTCTTACGCTTTCTTTGGGATATCGGCCTGCAAATCGGTCATAGCGTTCGCTCGGTTAAAGACTGTGTAAAAGAAGCAAAGGCTGACATCACCATCATGACTAACCTGCTCGAAGCTCGCCGCTTAGCGCCACGTTTAGCCAAAACGAATGGCCTATACGAAGCCCTCAACACTAAGATTAGAATGCCTCGCTGTTGGGGGCCAGAGAAATTTTTTATTGGCAAGGTTGAAGAACAAAAGCAGCGTCACGCGCAATATCAAGACACCGCCTATTCATTAGAGCCTAACCTTAAGGAGAGCCCAGGCGGTTTGCGAGACCTGCAGACTATTCTTTGGGTCTACAACCGTCACTATGGGGTTCGCTCTTTTAAAGAAATGAAAGATCAAGAGTTAATCAATCAGGATGAATACCGCGTACTAATTCGCGCACGCAATATATTGTGGAAGATGCGCTCTGGCTTGCACCTAATTACCAATCGCCATGAAGATCGGTTGCTATTCGATACCCAACGACAATTAGCTGATGAATTTGGCTATCAAGACAACAAGGCACGTCTCGCGGTTGAGCAGTTGATGAAGCGCTATTACCGAACAGCCCAGCAAGTAATTTATTTGAATGAACTACTGCTAGCAAACTATCGAGTAACTCACAATAAGCGCTTCAGCCTTTCCTCGGGTAAAATATTAGACGACAATTTCATACTGAAAAATAAGTTGATCGAGCAACGCGATGAAGATGTTTTCGTGCGTGAACCGAAGGCCATGATCAAGCTATTCTGTTTAATGCAAGAACATAAAATCAGCGGCATTCATCCAGACACAATTCGGGCGATTAGAGCCAACTTAGAATCGGTTAATACCGATTTCAGAAGTGACACTGAAACTCAAAAATTATTCCTACAACTTTTTAAACATACGGGTCTTGGTCTCACTAACGCATTAGAGCGCATGAATGCTTATGGCCTGCTTGGCGCTTACATCCCAGCCTTTGGCGCGATCGTTGGGCAAATGCAGCATGACTTATTTCATGTGTACACGGTCGACGGACACACACTAAAAGTTATCGAAAATCTTACTCGATTAAGGATGCATACTGACGAATTTGCCATGGCGAGTCGAATTTTAGCTAATTTGTACAAACCCGAGCGACTACTCCTTGGAGCACTATTTCATGACATAGCCAAAGGCCGAGGCGGTGATCACTCAGTACTCGGTGAGTCAGACGCATATCAATTCTGCATAGGTCATGGGCTTAGTGAATACGACGCTAAATTAGTAGGTTGGTTAGTCTTGAGTCATTTGATGATGTCTCATTTTTCTCAACGTCGCGATATTTCAGACCCAGAAGTGATCAAAGAGTTCGCTGCAATCGTCGGTGATAAAGAGTATTTAGACAACCTATATTTGCTCACCCTTGCCGACATACGCGGCACCAGCCCCAAGGTTTGGAACGCGTGGAAAGGCCAACTGCTATTAGAGCTCTACGATGCCACTAGTAAAGCGCTGCGCCAAGGGGTGGCGCGCCCGATAAACGAAGAGGAGCACGTTGAAGACGACAAGCAACATGCGATGGAACTGATCATCGAGCTAGTCGGCGAGAGAAACGTCAACCGAGAGCATGTGCACCAATTTTGGGACACGCTACCCAACGACTACTTCATTCGCAACGAGCCGTACTACATTGCGTGGCATACCAGCAGCTTAACCAACACCACTGCAATTAGCATACCGGTAGTGTCGGTTCGTTATAGCGAACGCTTAGAAGCTAATATGTTTTTCGTCTTCGCGCCAGAAACAAACCGCTTGTTAACCCAAGTTACCGGTTCGTTCGACCAGCTTGAGCTAAATATTATCGAAGCGCGCCTGCAACTCAGTTCAAATGGCTTCGCTCTCTATTCGTTTAGCGCCGTGGCTCCGGAGAGTGAAAACGCAACAGAGCAAGCTTATATGAGCTTTTTGGAGCAGCGCTTACGCTCACTTATAGTTGAAAAGGAGGTTGAGAAAGGAGCTGAAAAAGCGATTTCTCGACGGAATGCGTCACGCGCGTTGAAGCATTTTCCGATTGAGCCTCGAGTGACATTTTTATTCAATAGCAAGAGCTACACAACGATGGAAGTGGTAGCGCAAGATCAGCCTGGTTTCTTGCACAATGTTGCGCTGGTTTTGAAAAAACATAACCTAATTTTACTCAGTGCTCGTATTGCCACTTTCGGCGAACGTGCTGAAGATATTTTTTATATACGCCATGGCAACCACAAGCCTGTGGTTGAAGAAGAAATATTAAGTCAATTAGAAAGCGAAATTTGCCTAGCATTAGACAAAAATACCGTATTAGCTTCGGCCAATCGTGTAATTAAACTCTAAAATTCACTTCTAGCAATAGCGAAAACAGCGTGTTTGCTAGATAATCGCGCCAACAGAAAATTATCGATAACACCTATCTACATCATGACTGAGCAATTACAAAACATCATCGATCAAGCCTTTGAAAACCGCAGCAACATTAGCCCAAGCACAGTTGATCCTGAGGTAAGGCTGGCGGTAGAGTCCGCCATCGACATGCTAGACCGTGGCCAAGCTCGCGTAGCTGAAAAGATCGACGGAGAGTGGATTGTACATCAATGGTTGAAGAAAGCGGTGCTGTTGTCGTTTGCGATTCGTGAAAACCAATTAGTGGATGGCGGAGATAGCAAATACTTTGATAAGGTAGAATCAAAATTTGCCGACTACGACGAAGCTCGCTTTAAAGCTGAAGGCTTTCGTGTGGTGCCACCTGCCGCAGTTCGTAAAGGCTCGTTTATTGCGCCAAGCGTAGTGTTGATGCCGAGCTATATCAATATCGGTGCCCGTGTCGATTCTGGCAGTATGATCGATACTTGGGCCACCGTAGGTTCTTGCGCGCAAATCGGTAAAAACGTACATTTGTCTGGCGGCGTCGGTATCGGCGGCGTATTGGAACCATTGCAAGCCAGTCCAACCATTATTGAAGATGATTGTTTTATCGGCGCGAGAAGTGAAATCGTAGAAGGCGTGATCGTTGAACAAGGGTCAGTCATATCAATGGGCGTTTTCATTGGCCAGAGTACAAAAATATTTAACCGGGCAACCGGCGAAATAACTTATGGCAGAGTGCCGGCAGGATCGGTGGTCGTCTCCGGTAGCCTTCCGTCAAAAGACGGTAGCTATAGCTTGTACTGTGCGGTTATTGTTAAACAAGTTGATGAAAAGACTCGTTCTAAGACGTCGATCAATGATTTATTGAGAAAGAATTAGCAACTTCGGGCTTCGGGCTTCGGGCTTCGGGCTTCGATATTAAACTAGATCAAACCGGTGGATTACCAGTAAAAAGATCTAATCCACTCTATGAACTTAGAACCTTGATTTAATAGGGATAACAGAATGACCCAAGACATCCATATGTACGGTATAAAAAATTGCGATGCGGTTAGAAAATCGATCAGATGGCTCGCCACAAAACAAATTGATGCTGAGTTTCACGATTTAAAAAACCAAGTTTTAGAGTCTGCTTTAATTATCGAGTGGCTTGAGCAAGTGGGTAAAGACAAATTAATCAATAAACGAGGATTGACCTGGAGAAAGATCTCAGCTGAAGAAAAAATACTCGACGAGCAATCCGCTATTATCCGACTAATTCAGAACAATCCTACAGTAGTTAAACGTCCAGTGCTTTTTAATGGTACTTTCTGG
>JAESTB010000160.1 GCA_016763815.1 Arenicella sp. | reverse complement strand
TTATGCTTTTTTGCCTTGAGTTCATCAATCTATCTAATGCGAGCACGTCTCTACACTCTGGGGCAGTCGCTAAACTTGTTTGGCTTTAATGATCAGTTAGAGTTTAATAGCGTCGCGGAGCAAACCCTAAGTCATAGCGATCTTGAGGTTTATCGGCAGCCTAAACTACGGTCGACAGAAGTTCATAGCCCAAAGTCTAAGATTCAAAGCCCAACAGATGATGTTATCACTGGTACCATCGAAACGAGCATGGCGGACCGGGAGATCTTCGAGGATATCTCATATCTCGGCTTAAGCGATGATGGTTCTTATGAGGCTAGCGGTGACTTGGACTTCGAAGCCAACGCTATTACCGACGATTTAGAAGACCTGAGTTTTGATCAAAGGTTCGAGCAGTTGCTGGCAGAGAAAGATTTTGCCTTTGCCCGAGAATTACTCGATTTCACACGCTACAATGAAATCAACGATGAGCGATATCATTGCGAGCGTTTACGTTTGCTTGAAAAAATGCAAGATGAAGATGGGTTTTATGCCTATTACTATGGAATCGAGTCGCAGATCTCAACCTTTCCACAGAATTTACAAACGCAAATTTCCCGGCTTGTGGTAATGTTAGCGCACCGCTAAGTTCACCTAATAAAACAGACTTATGATTGCGTTTGAGCCCATTTTAGCAGGCGCTCCTACGGTGATGATTTTAGGATCGATGCCAAGCCAAATATCTTTGCAAGAAAACCAGTACTACGCTCACCCGCGTAATTCTTTTTGGTGGATAATGTCTGAGCTATTTGAGTTTGATTTTAGCATGAGTTACCTCGAGCGTTGCTTGGCTTTGGAGAGTGCTGGCGTAGCCGTATGGGATGTCCTGCACAATTGTGAACGAAAGGGCAGTCTAGATAGTGCCATCGTTAAACGCTCTGAGCGATCGAATGACTTTGATTTGTTATTGACTCGCTACCCAAGTATATCTAAAGTCATTTTTAATGGCGCCGCGGCTCAGACAATCTTTGCTCGGCATAATGAAAGACTAACCCAGTTTATAAAGCAGACGAGGCCAGACTTTCGATGGCATCGCTGCCCCTCAACTAGCCCAGCGCATGCAAGTATTAGTAAGCATGATAAGCTTAAGGCTTGGCGGCTTTGCCTTCTATAACCGCTGGCGAACTTAGCACTGAACTAAATTATCAAATGAAACAGGCCCTGTAAGTAATGCAAGATGATAAGCCTTTCTGGCAGAGCAAAACCTTATCTGAAATGTCCCCAGATGAGTGGGAGAGTATTTGCGATGGTTGTGCTAAATGTTGTTTGACGCAGCTTCAGGATGAAGAAAGCGACCAATTAGTATTTACCGATGTCGCCTGTGATTTGCTTGATGATCAGACCTGCCGATGCACAGATTATACTAATCGCTCTACACGAGTGCCGAGTTGTGTGACAATGAACAAAAGTAATGTTGAAGATTCAGCCGCATTTGCGCCTCCAAGTTGTGCATATCGCTTATTATTAGAGGGCGAAGAACTGCCGAGTTGGCACCACCTTAATTCGGGTAATGGTGAGAGTATTCATCAACACGGCCAGTCGGTTCGTCACCGAGTTAGATTTCAACGCGAAATCATTGAAGATGACATTCAAGACTACATTGTCGAATGGCCGGCGAATAAAGGTTAATTGGCCCCTAGCTGAAGCACAAGTGTAATTATAGTGGTAGTTGCTTAATGCTAGGCTCAACGATTATTGCATGGTGTATACTTATTAGGTAGATTCAGGGTATTAAATTGATAGCAAGACTTGGAAGTGTTTCTTAATCGAAATGCTTTATCAACGTCTTCGCTGGTAAACGATAAACAGTAGAGCCGCTTGGAGCGAAACAAGTGATTGCAGCACGTTGGTATTGGATAGGATTATTTGGTTGTGGCACGTTGTTAGCCATAGCTTACTTTTATTTTCAGCAGAGGCTCGGACTCGCGCCGTGTCCACTGTGCATGTTTCAAAGAGCCGCCTTAGTTGCGGTCGCTTTCTTCTGTTTGCTTGGAATTGTTTGTAAACCTAAAAGAGCTGTTTCTAAACTGCTAGTTTTCGGTGCAACTGTTTCTTCGGTTATCGGTCTTGGTATTGCGGGGAGGCAGGTATGGCTGCAACATTTACCCGCTGATAAAGTTCCTGAATGTGGGCCAGATTTATCTTACATGCTCGAAATGAATCCTTTGTTTGATGTCATTAAGAGAGTGTTTGCGGGTAGTGGAGAGTGCGCCGAGGTGCAGTGGACTTTTCTCAGTTTCAGCATGGCGGAATGGATGGTTTTGGTGTTTGTCATTATGATAATTATTTGTGTTCGCCTTTTATTCCGTAAACAACGTAATTATTTTTCAGGCGCCCTGGGCCGCTAGTGGTCGAGTGTTTCGCTGGCTAGAAATCGACGGCCGTGATACTAATTTTCGGAGTTGCGCGGCAGCATATAGAGTTAGGCGGCAGTATTGTAGAAGAGTAACTTGTATCAAGGATGAGTTTGCTTATATTCTAGACTGAACAACTAAACTTACGTCACTGGCATGAGTTTAACCTCAAGCTGTTAATCAAAAAAAGCCGGCGATGGCTGCCAAGAGATGCCTTATGCGAATCAAACCTAACGTTCAACTAAAGAAAATTACCGCTGTTATGCTTGGGGTATACGCCATCGGTGTTGGCCATGTTAATGCTCAACAAATAGCTATTCTAGACTCAGGAGTCGATCCGCAACCCGGCTTTAACCTTGTTCAAGGTTTTGACTACTTCAATAACGTCGAAGATACTACCGATAAATCGGGTGAAGCTGATGATGTAGAGGCTCATGGCACCGCCACTGTTCGTTTAGCAACAGAATCGTTTAGTGGTGAGATTGTTCCCTTTGTAATTACTGACGGAAGCTCGGTGGATGTTGATCAAGTGCAAGTTCGCACTGCTCGAGACAGTGCTTTGTCGGATATTTTAGGCCGATCATCGGTGCGCGTTATTGGTATCACTAACAACTCCTTAGGAGTGACTAATTCTTCAGCGCCACTGATCTCCAACTTATCAGGTGCCGATAAAGTAATTGCAATTACAGCGGGCGATGGTGGATCAACACAGCCGAATGCATTATCAACCTCGAGCTTCAACTTATCAGGAGTTGTGATTGTTGGTGCTACCGATGCGAGCGGTGAACTACTTGCCGGCTCTAATCAAGCCGGCACGACGTCAAATAAATATGTCGCGGTTAATGGTTTGATTGATGGCGATTCAAGTGCGACTGAGGGTGGTACCTCGTATGCTACTGCTAGGCTATCTGGTATTGCTGGTGCGGTGTTACTGCAGAATCCCAATTTAACCGCCGAGGAGGTTGTCGAAGTCATTCTAATTTCGGCTGAAGATCGGGGTGAAGATGGCACTGATAGCGTCTATGGGCGAGGTGTGATACTGAATGCACAGCAGGTGCTAAATAATGTTATTGGGCCGGTGGTGGTGCCAACGCCGCCAGTGACACCGACGCCAGCGCCTTCAAGTG
>JAESTB010000159.1 GCA_016763815.1 Arenicella sp. | reverse complement strand
GTCTGACCGTATGGGGCATCTACTCGGTGCCATTGACCAGGATAAGCTCGATGAGCAGCGAGGCGTAGTAAAGAACGAAAAACGTCAAGGCGAAAACCAGCCATACGGACAAGTGTTTTCGACCATTCTCGAAAATGTTTACCCAGCAGGCCACCCTTACTCTTGGAGCGTCATTGGCTCTATGGATGATCTAAACGCGGCAACGGTCGATGATGTACATGAGTGGTTCAAAAGTAAATATGGCGCCGCCAATGCGACCATCACGTTGTCGGGTGATGTTAACGCGGACGATGCCAAAGCATTAGTCGAGAAGTACTTCGGTCACATTGAAGCAGGGCCGCCGCAAGTTCGTCAAACCAGTTGGGTTGCTAAAAGAACCGGCAAGCATGAACAAGTAATGTTCGATCGAGTACCGCAAGCCCGGCTTTACAAAATATGGAACATCCCTGAATGGGGCAGTGCTGATGCTGACTTATTGAGTCTCGCATCAGGCGTATTGTCGTCAGACAAGAAATCCCGCCTCTACAACCGTTTGGTCTACACCGAGCGCAAGGCATCGGATATACAAGCGTTTTCATTTAACTCCGAAATCGGTGGTTTGTTTGGCATTGTCGCAACGGCCTTGAACCAAGCAGACTTAGATTATATAGACGACGCTATTGATGAGGAACTAATTGCCTTTATAAAGAAAGGGCCGAGCAAAGCAGAGCTCGAACGCGTACGCACAGGCGCTCGGGCAAGCTTCGTGCGCGGCCTTGAGCGAATTAGTAGTAAAGCTGACATTCTGGCCGAACATCAAGTTTTCGGTGGCTCGCCCGATGCCTATAAAGAAAGTTTTGAGCGCTTTCAAACAGCCTCAGCTAAAGACGTTGTTGACGCGACTAAAAGATGGCTAAACGACGGCGAGTATTCATTACGGGTATTACCGTTTGCCAAGCACTCTTCTACCCCAAGTACCGTAGATCGCAGCACTGGCATACCAAAAATTGGGCCTGCACCCGAAGTCAGCTTCGACAAATTACAGAAAGCCACCTTAAGCAATGGGCTAAAAATAATCTTAGCCAATCGCTCCGCTGTACCCGTTGTACGCATGCAATTGCTAGTCGACGCAGGTTACGCAGCCGACCAAAATGTTAAGCCCGGAACCGCCAACCTGGCGATGGCAATGCTAGATGAAGGAACTAAGACTCGAAACGCACTCGATATCAGCTCAGAAATGTCTGAAATGGGCACGAGTATCGGCAGTGGTGCCAGTTTAGATTCGTCAATAGTCAGTTTGAATACGATGAAAACTAAGCTTGAAGAATCACTTGATTTGTATTCCGACATAATCCTAAACCCGACCTTCCCGGCAGACGAGCTAAAACGCTTGAAAGAGCAACAATTGGCGGCCATTGCGCAAGAGAAAAACTCACCGTTTGGCGCTGGTTTACGCTTGTTACCGGAACTTCTGTATGGTAAAGGTCATGCTTATTCTGCGCCATTCTCCGGCTCTGGCACCGAACAAAGCGTTGCCTCGATGACCGCAGATGATCTGCGCCAGCACCATGAAACGTGGTTTACATCAGATAATTCAACATTGATTGTTACTGGCGACACCACAATGAAAGATCTAGTTCCATTGGCTGAGAAGTATCTTGGGAAGATGCGCAGCGGCAAAGTTCCAGTAAAAAATATTACTAAAATCAAGCCTTTGGAAAAGTCGGTGATCTATATCGTAGACCGACCAGGGTCTGAGCAATCAGCCATCTTAAGTGCCTCGATGCTACCAAAATACGGCTTTGATGGAGAGCTAGCCTTACAGCTAATGAACGAGGTACTAGGGGCAGGCTTCAACTCTCGAGTCAACATGAACTTACGAGAAGACAAAGGCTGGTCTTATGGCGCGAGGACCATCATCCGCAGCACCCAAAGCGAACGCCCATTTATTGCCTACGCACCGGTGCAAACGGATAAGACTGCCGAATCTATGCAAGAAATTTACCATGAGATAAAAGGCATCACATCAGATAAGCCAGCTCTAGACGGAGAACTAGCAAGGTCACTCGATAAGCGTATATTAACGCTTCCAGGCCGATGGGAGACCGCAGGCGCGGTTGAGGGAGACATAGCCACTATGGTCAAATACGGCCTCGCCGACGACTATTGGGACCAGTATGTAAAGGATCTGAGGGAAATCGACTTAAACCAGGTTAATCAATCTGCCAAAGAAAACCTGTCCCCTGATGCTATGCTCTGGGTAGTGGTCGGAGACCGACAGCTTATTGAAGAAAAAGTGCGTGCCGCCAATTTAGGCGAAGTACGCGTGGTCAACCTCGAGCAGTAAATCATGTAACTGATCGTTTAGGACGGCGCGGCTACAATTGATTGTAGCCGCGCCCTATTATTGGCGTGCATTCAGTGGCACACAATATGTAACATCTATTATTTAGAATACAAAAAGTACAAAAAAAAAGACGACCAACAAGGTCGTCTTTTTTATGTTTTTTAAAAATGGCGGAGCGGACGGGACTCGAACCCGCGACCCCCGGCGTGACAGGCCGGTATTCTAACCAACTGAACTACCGCTCCGCATTTTTAAAACTTGTCCGAAGGCTATAAAACTTAACCTTCGTGTCTAACTCTTGTTATCAAGAAATAAACTTATATGGTGGGTGCTAGAGGATTTGAACCTCTGACCCTCGCCTTGTAAGGGCGATGCTCTACCAACTGAGCTAAGCACCCAAATCATTCGTCAATCACTTTAATTAACTGACTAACTTAGCAATTAACTAGTGCTTTCGACCGTGGCCTGAAGCGTTAAGTGCTACTCAATTCGGATGGCGATAATACCAATTTTT
Organism: Arenicella sp.; assembly: GCA_016763815.1. Classification (GTDB taxonomy): domain Bacteria; phylum Pseudomonadota; class Gammaproteobacteria; order Arenicellales; family Arenicellaceae; genus Arenicella. The sequence continues at coordinate 420 of JAESTB010000159.1, read as the reverse complement.
TGGCAGCTTGCAAGTAACTTTTCAAAAAGATTCCAAAAAAATTTAAACTGTATTTCCGAGTCATTTGAAATCGGCAAAGCTTCCAAGTGGCGATAGTTTAATGAATCTTTTCAGATATGCAATATATTTTTTCATTTGCTAAAAAATAATCAAATGAAACCGCTGGTAAATTGAAAATCGGGGTCCATCAGCGATTTAGATTTACCCTCGATTGCGTTGTGCTTCTCGAGATATTATCGATGGTGCTCTGCCTAGTGTGCTTGTGATCGCTCTAATACTCTTTTTGGAAGAAACACCAGCTCTTAGTTCCTCGCGCTCCTCTATGGTTAAATGACTTAGGTTAAATGACTTAGGTTAAATGACTTAGGTTAAATGACTTAGGTTAAATGACTTAGGTTAAATGACTTAGGTTAAATGACT
>JAESTB010000158.1 GCA_016763815.1 Arenicella sp. | reverse complement strand
CATAAAGCGAATGGTGGGCGACCTCCCTTGATGGCCGCATAAACTCTACTTTTAGCGTCAGTTAAAAATGGGAGGATTACAAACGGTTCTCAGAGCTTAGTTCCGATTGCTATCTCTCTTTGTTGCGCGCGGCCAAATCAAAACGATATCAAGATTGATTATTAGGATGGGCGATATGGATAGGATAACGGGCAAAGTAACAGAACTCTATGAGTTTACTCGAGCATCGACAAGATCATTTTGTGTAATTTATCTGGGCTAATTGGCTTAGCTAAAAGCCCCAAACCAGTATTTTTTAGCTCGTCCTTAAGCTCCGTGCTCCTGTCACCACTAATGATAATGGCCGGTACATTAGAGCCAAATTGCTGGCGAAGCTTCTCTATTACTTGCACACCATTACTGGTTTGGTGAAGGCGAAAATCACTCAAAATAATGTCGGGTTTAGCCAATTTATACTGTTCTACTGCCTGCTCTAGAGTTTCAGCGCAACTCGCCTCACACCCTAAACTCTCCAGTGCACCACGCATTGCTATCAATACTTCAGACTCATCGTCAATCACAAGGACTTGCAAGCCATAAAGTGATGCCCGCTCTTCATCGGCCTTGATAAGCTCAGCTGGTTCAATTGACGACACAGGTAGAGTGATACTAAAACTTGACCCTACCCCTATCTCAGATGTAACTTTAACTGGGTGTTCTAGTAACTGAGACATTTTTTTAACGATGGATAACCCAAGCCCGATGCCTTCGCGTCGGTTACGTCGCTTATTGGCGATTTGATGGTATTCGTCAAAAATTTGTATGAGTTCTTTTGATTCAATGCCAATGCCGGTATCTACCACCGAGATTGTAAGCTGGCCATTCTCAAGCGACTCATTAATGGTCACAGAGCCGTGATGAGTGTATTTAATGGCGTTATCAATTAGGTTGCGTAACATTCGTACAAACAATACAGGGTCGGTAGTGACTGTGGTATTAGTTAAGTTGTCGCTTAGTAATAGACCTTTACTACCGCAGATAGATTCAAACTCGGCTATGACTGGTTTAGAGACATCGGCAATACGAACAGGCTGATGATTGACATTTATTGATCCATCATCAAACCTCGAAATCTCAAGGAGGGATGTAAGCAACTCACTCAGCGATTTAAATGCATTGTCAGCACCATCTAAAAATTCGACTTTAGCCGTGTCAGCTTTAGTGAAGCGTTTTCTTAAACTAAAAAGGAATAAACCAAGAGAGTTAAGCGGTTGCCGCAAATCATGACTCGCCGCCGCAAGGAAACGACTTTTATCTTGGCTTGCACTCTCAGCATTTTCTTTTTCAACGGTGACCTGTTTTAGTAACTCGCCATTCTGCACATCGAGACTAATTGACTTGCCGATAATTCTAGTTAAACGGACCAGTACGATAGTGGTATAGATGAGGTAAACCAACGTAACAAAGAAAAAGTAGTAATAGCCATACTCATAGACCTTCACTGACAGCCCCAAAATTGCTGGGTAAATAAAGAGAATTCCCGCCAAAACCGAAGACGAGAAGTTGGGCATATTACCCGTCGTCACCCCTACATAGATTGTGATAAAGGTAATAAATAGTTCAGGCTCGTTACCCGCAGGTAGAAATGAATACGCGCCAACACCCCAAATCGAACCTGATATAAACCACGCGGCCATCAAAAACCAATAGTTTCTTCGATAGTCTTCTTCACTCGGGTTAGTTAGTTTGGAAAATGGTTTGAATACACAGAACCAACGCATCATTACAAAGACTGCGTTAATAGAAACCCAAATCAACATGTCATTAAAATTTTCGGTATTACGCATGAGTAGCGCGCAAACGGCCATAATCAGAACACTAAAATTACCGGTGAAAAAAACATGCGAAAACATCACCTCAAGCTTTCGCGCTTCGGTTGGGCAAAAATCTAACATTTGTTCGGTCGTTATTGTCATCAAACTAACTCTGATTGATTTCGATCAAGCCATTCTTAATTGCGTAGTGCATTAACTCCACCGAATTTTTAAGCTCAAGCTTTTGCATCAAACTAAACCGGTGATTCCCGATCGTTCTTATAGACAACGATAAGGCTTTGGCGATGGCGGTGTTGTTTAGGCCTTGCAGAATCAATACCATCACCTGAAATTCTCGAGTGGTTAATTGAGAGTCGCTATTATCAAGTTGCTGTTGAACGGCGGGAGCAATAATTCTGTGGCCCGCCGCAACCGATTTGATCGACTCTAACATTTCGTTGGTAGATGCATCCTTAATCAAAATACCGTCAGCATTAAGCTCAAAAAACTGTTGAAATAGAGAAGACACTTCAACGCCGGTGAGCAATATAACTTTTATATCAGGAAAGCGAGATTTAATGAACTGAAGTGATTCTAACGCGCCACCGCCCGGCATGCGGTAATCAAGAATAACCATATCTGGTTGCAACTCTATCACTGAGGCTCTCAGTGTCGTCGTTGAATCAAATTGCTTGATCACAGCATAACTTGACTCAGTTTCAAGCATCGCTTTTAGCCCCTCTCTAAAAAGCGGGTGATCGTCAACAAGAATAATGTTCATTATGGTTTGATAAGTGTGAAACTTTGCCTCGATACGTCTACAAGCATACTAACGTTTGTTAGCAACAAAATACGTAAATAAAGTGTTTCTATACGGCTACCTTACTTTATTTTTTTAAACTTAACGAACGATGTTTTTCGTTTGTACAAAACAAACTGCAAACTAGTTTAGCTATCATTCAACCATTGATAATAGAGCGATAGCACAATACTGACTTGAGTAAAAATACTCAAACTAGTAGTTGAAGAGGCAATTTGAGTATTTACACTCAGGCAGAAAAATCAAAATTGTGTTGATATTACTTTGTAGATATCAGCACGGTTTGTTATGCCTCAATTACGCTATTTTCAAGCAAAGCTAATGGCTATTACTGTTGGCCGCAGCGGAACCTAACGATGGCGAACGTAGCAAGCCCAAACAATAACAAGACTGACTACTAGGGTGAACAATATGAATTGGGTTACGGGTAAATTTAGAAGGCACAATCAATCATTTAAGGTTTTGAAATGATTAGTACGTTAGTTGTATGTCCAATTATTTAGAATAGGGGGGGTAGTACAGGTGAAAACCAATTTAGCCTTGTTGGCTGCGTTTAGCGTAGTCACAAGTAGCACTGTTTCGTGCGCAGCAAACGGCGAGTATTTACTACTCTATGGTGCGCCGATGTGTGGGACGTAAAAGAAAAAACAAAAGCAGGGTTAACGGCTTGTTTGATAGTCGCTCTGGTCGTTAGCGTGTATTGGTTTTCAACGCGAAATGACACTGGCAAAAATTCCATTTTAGCCACAATTGGTGATCGTGAAATCACCGTCGAGGAATTCTCACGCCGATTGATTCGTCGTGGCGGCGGGTATGCTGGCGGTTTTTCCAGCATCGACTATAAAAATAAATTACTCGATGACCTCATTGCACATGAAGTGCAGACGCAATATGCGACCAAGGCCGGATACGCAGATGACCCCGATGTTCGAAGAACATTTGAGCGCATTATGGTGCGCAAGATGCGCGAAATGGAACTGGACCAGCAGTTGGATGCGATAGTTGTCGATGATGCCGAAATTCGGCAAGCGTACCAGTCTAGAATCTTAGACTTCACGCAAGCAGAAATGGTTCGCGTTGCAGTAATCCATCTCAATGTCCTTCGCGGCGCATCCGAACAACGACAAATTGAAATTTATAAACAAGCCGAAGATATCCTAGCTCAGGCTTTATTACTGCCCGCCGACACACTGGGGTTTGGTCATCTCGCCGCCCGACACTCTGAGCATCAGGCTTCGCGTTATCAGGGTGGCGATACTGGTTGGTATATCCATGGTCAAGCTGGAGGACTCCAGCAGCCTGCTGTGATCAAAGCCATTCAAACTTTTAAGCAGCCAGGGTCACTCAGCGATGTGATTGAGGCTAGGGATGGACTATATCTATTGAAGCTGATGGCGGTTCGTGCGGAGCAGGTGATACCTCTCGATACCGTTCGATTACAGATTCAGAATACCCTAATGGTGGATAAACGCGAAGCCGTAGAAGTCGCCTGGCTAGCAAACCTAAAGCGCACATTCGGTGCGGAAATTGAAGTGAATAACACCTTACTAGAGTCAATTTTGCCGCCTTCTGGCACGCCCGATCCGAAACCAATTGCAACACCGGGCAATCTACCGAACGGTTAGAGAACTCGTCTGCCAATAATTTTACCAAGTCCATAAATGAGAATGTGAATATGAATAAGCGACTGGATGTGAAACGAAAAATGCTAACTGTGAGACAAAGTGTTTTTGGTAAGCGGCACTGCACTGGGCTAAAAATTCTTTGTGCCGCCGCTCTACTATTAGCAAGTCAGGCTTCGTTTGCGGATGTTACTTGCATAGCGGGTGGTAGTTGCACACAGACCATACCCCTGAGCCCTGGGTGGAATTCGATTTACGTTAAGGTAAAGCCGGACGATGCTACGCTACCGAATCTAATCGCGAATTTCATCGATGGCGACGGCGCGCAGATTAAAAGCGTTTGGACCTGGCTGCCGCATCGCGCCAAAGTCGATTTTGTTCTGGATGCGTCGACGGAGAGTTTACTCAGTAAACCAGGCTGGCTGCGCTATTTTCCAGAATCTACTGAAGAGTCATTTCTAACGAACTTATTTACTATCGACTCCAACCGGGCTTATCTAGTACACCTAGCCGGTACAACATCAGAGAACCTAGAGATTACAGGGAAGCCGGTTGCGCCGCGCACACGTTGGACACCGAATTCGTTGAACCTGACCGGTTTTCATATCGACCAAGCCAGCCCGCCTACGTTTCTGGACTTTTTTGCCGCTTCATCTGCCCACGATGGAGCCTTAATTTATGAATTGGACAGCGCCTCAGGCGAATGGCAAGTGGTTGATCCTGCAACAGCGATTATGCAACCCCACGCGGCCTATTGGGTCTTCAGCAATGGTGGCAGCGACTATACCGGACCGTTGGCGCTGGAACTCGGCGATGTCTTGGATTTTGGGTCGAGTATTCAGTCCCTCAATCTGCGTATTCGTAATCATTCGGATCAGCCTAATACCGTCAATCTCAAGATGCTGGCTAATCAAACGCCAATGGAATTTGCCAACCCTGATCCGGTGTCGGAGGATCGCTGGTTACCACTGCCAATAAATCTCTCAATCCCAGCCGATACCTTATACCGTCTTCGCCTTGGGTTACGGCGCGCGAATGTAACCGCAGTGGGCTATAGCGAAGTGCTCGAAGTGCGAATTCCTGGTCTGACGCGTTGGCTGATACCAGTCGTCGGCTTGGCACCCAGTATGAGCTCTCTAGAGTTGCCTAAGCCTGATACTGAAATTAGTGTGTGGGGCGATCTATTTGAGCAGTTGTTGGACATATTGGTTCCAGTTGCTCATGCCCAGGCGGACTACGCCGGGCTGTGGGTTGGCGTGGTTGAAATAAATGCAGTATCGCAAGCGAACAACTATCGGCGCGACTGCGTTGCCGACCCTGCTGTTGTTGCAACGATTGTGGGTTTTGAGCCGGTATTTATCGGTATCAATCCGGGTGCCGGGGCAGAGTTATGTACCGATGCAAATGGTGTGCCAGTGCTGTTGGATACCAGCGCCTTAGCGCCAGTGGCGTCACCGTTCCAGTTTCGCATCATCGTGCATCAGAACAGTTCGGGGCAGGTGAACCTGCTAAAGGATGTTATCCAGATGTGGCAAAACGGTGAAACCGATCAAGCGGGCGTAGTGACCACCCCTGGTCGCTACGTGCTGTTGACGGATGATGCCTTAATACCGCTATTTGAAGGTACCCAGTTACGTGATGGCGAGACTGTCGGTTCACGCACCAGCACCGTGGCCTATGATTTTACTGGCGCGGTTTTGGCGATGACGGGTAGCCTCGGTAGCGCGCTAGAGGCTACTAATTTCTTGTCTGAGGATGCGCCCACTAATCCGTTTCGGCACAAATTTCATGATCGGCACGGTCAAGGTTTCGACATCATTCGCGTTATGTCATTGACCTTTGATAACAGCGCAAGTGGGGCTTTAGGGGCAGGCTACTCGGAGCTTAATGGTAGTTTTACAGAAACCGTTACCGGTTTACATAAGTATCCAATCATTAGCGCCGGTGACTTCACCTTAAAGCGACTATCGGATGTGACAGAATTGACTATGGGGGGGCAATTATGAGCCAATTTAAAGAAAACCTAATGGGTGCCAAGCGTTTGTTTGTTAGCGCAATTGCAGTGCTCGTTCTTGGCAGTGTAGGGGCTGTGCCCGCGCACGCTGAGTGGCCAGTGTCATTTGGCGAAGTGGAAGACTTAACCAGCGATTCGAATGAACTCTTTAGCGTAAAAGACATCGCAGCGGATCGAAACGGTAACACCTATGTTGCTGCGAATTTTAAAGGGAAAATATTGTTGCCTAATACAGATGGTAGCGCAGAAGAACTGCGCTCTCAGGGTAGCCTAGACTTTCTGGTAGCGAAATACGACCCTTCAGGTGAGCTTGATTGGGTCATCAATGCTGGAAGCTCAGGACTTGATACCATAAACACTCTGGCTATTTCATATGACGACGCAGCCACGGGAGCTGTGCGTATACACATCGGCGGTGCTGTCGGCGGTCGAATCAATATGGGCGGATCAGTAGTCAACCTCTTTGGCAATACTTATAATGCGATGATTGCTACTATTAAGGAAGATGTTAACGGGCTTCCGCAATGGAGTCAGGCGTTATCGGTGGTCAATTTCGAAGCGGTTTTCGTGCCATCGCAGGTTACAAAGCTTGATGTTGATCCCGCCGGAGGCGGCCTGTATGTGCTTGTGGGCTCTAGTTTAACGCGTTTTGATAGTGCCGACTTTGGCCCCAGTTGGATTGTGTATCCAAATGCCGTAATTGCATCAAGCCTTCCACACTCTCCACTAAAGTTTGACACAAACGGTGGTGGCAATATTGCTTTGACTGATTTGGCGTTTGGGTCGGGCACAAGGATCTTTTTAACAGGGCGAAATCACACTGGTAGCGACATACCTTTTCTCTTTGGTCAGCTGGATAAAAATAATGACTTTGTGGCGATGATTGAAGAAGTTTCAACTCAATCCACAAATGGCTTAGGGGTTCCTATTATCGAGTTCAGCTTTGAGTTTAGTTGGCTTGAGAACATTGGTAACACAGTGGCAAACCACGAGCCTAGCCTAGACGCGACGATTGATACGGCATACCTTTGGTTCGATAATGAACTCTTATCTTATGACGAGATTGGAGACTCCCAACGTTTGGGTAAACTCACCGGGTCAGGAGGGGCAGGGTCACAGAGCGGAATTGGCACTAGTATTGCAGTCGATAATGATGGAAATGTGTATGTGTCGGGGCTTTATGCTGACCAACTAGAGCTTCCTAATTTGACTTTACCCTTAACGCCTTACCCAGAGTTTCAGTTTTGGGTCGCCAAGATGAATGCTAACGGCGACTGGGCTTGGGTGCAGACCACAAACCGATCCACCCACTGGTCCGGGGCCAATAATTTGAACAGCATTATTACGCTGAGCCCCTCTGGCGGTGCGCTTTACTTAGGGGGGTCGGTGCAAGGGGCCGTGCAGTTCCTCGAAGAAGATGGTACCTCCAATGCAATTGTTTCTGCCGACCTGTTGTCGGGCGGCTACAGCTGCCCAGTAGGCGCTGCACTTTGCCCAAGGAGGCAAGCCTTCGTTGCCCAATTGGGGGCCTCCGATGGTGCCTGGATAACGCCAAAGGTCTGGGTTTTGGGAGAAGAAATTCCCCGACCCGGCGGCAATATTAAAGCGGAGTTTCCGCAGATTACTATTGACGGCTTGGATGATCAGGTAGAAATAAATAGCTATTTTTCCTGGGATGCGGTGGCACAAAAATTGTTTGCTGTTGGTTTGCCACCGACGGGTTTGATTACCATCAACTGGCAGGATGTAGACAGCACACCTATTAGGCCAGTGATAGCCGCACGCACAGGTATTGTAATGCCGCCAGAAGATTCGGCCGTTCAACCCTATCTGTTCAACGCACCCGTGCGCCTTGAACCGGCGAACCTAGCGGGCCAACCCTTGTTATTCGAAGGAGTTGCCTGGCCATCAAGCGCAGCAGTAGCTGCAACGCAGAATCTGACTCAGGGATGGGTTTTCAATTACGGCGCAGCGACACCGGGTCTGTCTGAAACAGACCTGTCAGAGTACATCGTGTTGCGTTACACCAATGCCGGCCAACACGTCTACCAAGTGGTGAAGGCTATTGATTGGCAAAACACGCTGATAGCAGGACCGAGTGCCACCCATACGGTGGGCACAGAAATCATAGCCACACCGGGACAACACGTTGACCCAAGCGGTGCAAACGGATTCGTTGTGTTGGCCAATGCGCCTTATGATGGATTTGGACCGGATCGAGCCTATAACCGCAGTAATCGTCAGGGACAAATTTTCCCTGTAAATACCGAAGGCACGGACAATCCGACGAGTGATCGCCTGATGGTTGTGGCCTGGTACCAGCCCAATGTAATGGGTGTGCCGTGGCCCCACCAGACCGTTGAGTACACCTTGAGTTGGCCTGATGCTACTGATGCACCTAGAATCATGATCGCAGACCTTAAAGGCACAGGCCCTTTAGATCTTTCGATGATGACTAGCGCACCTTTACTCTATCATCAGGACGACCGCAATCAGCCAGGCTTTAATCCCAATGAGGAACATGCGCTCATCGCTAAGGTGCCATCGGCGACACCGGGTGCTGAGCCTAACACCGTTTTGTATGCCATGCGTGACGATTTAAATGCAGAATTTTACTACCTGTCGCAGCCTTATACATTAATAAAGTTTCGCGACGCCGCCGGTGATTGGGCGTTTAATGTCTATCGGGTCTGTCGTGATTCCGAGTCACCTTTATGCGCTGGTGATGCGTTTGTCGCAGCGGATCTGGAACCGACGTATATGTTGCCCAATGGCCCAGCAAAAAGCGAAGACCCCTTTGTTTTTATCGCCGGCAATCGGATTTCACCACCATCACCCTTAAACATCTTGGGGCCTTGCGGAGACAGTGGTATTAAGCCGGGCGGAGACCCAAGAAAAGCTGGGTGGACTGATGTGCGAGGCAATCTTTGGGCTCGGGCTTCCAACGCAACCGACAATCAACAATATGTGTCGGGTGAGACGAATGGCACAGACCATACGGTATTTCGCTTCTTCTACCCATTGCGCAGCGATTTCTATCATGGTGATCCTGCGGACACTAATTTTCTACCGACTGGAGAGTGCACGCCGTGGTTACCCGATGCGGCAAATGCCCCCGTCGACGTGGTTTATGAGTTTGCTTGGCCGGAGGCGGCAACGATTCCTGTATTGAATGCGGGCGATTCACTCTATCTGCCACGTTTGTTTAGCGATGAACTCGCCTTCCCAACCCTCAAGGGGCAAGAAGCCGCACAAGTGATTTATGATGAATCCAGTTTTAACAGCGTGGGCACTGACCCTTATAATCAGACAACGCCAATGTTGGTGCGATTGTTGGCACCTACGTTGGAACGCAAAGTTAGTCTACAAGACTTTGCGTTGAGTCGGCTGCCCGCTGATGCACAAACGTTTAATCGCAACGGGCGAGACTTTTTCAGTAATCTGCCGAGCATACTCAACGGTCGATTGTCTTATGACCCAATCAATAACGATCTGATTTTTTCCGGATCAATTACTGAGCCTTTGGTAGGTGACCCGCAGGTGTTACCGAATATCATGACGGCCGAGGAACGTGACCTTATAAAAGCTAAGGTTTCAACTGTCCCTGCGTTTTTTAGCGCGGTCGACGCCTTGTACCATAAGACCCGTAATCCAAACGACCTGAGTTTCGGTGTCGATAACCAGCCCGACCAAGGTATCTACGCTGTCGGCCTAGACCTGACTCCGGCAACAGACGCGGATATCGACCCAGACACAGGTGAAGATACTCGACTGCTTGACAGCCAAGCAGACCCGGCTGAACCAACAGCGTTGTACAACGTGCCAATGATGCTGAGTTCCTCACTAACGGCGGGTGAGGGTTATGTCACAGTTGCTTTGAACAATGATCAGCGCGCCACTGCGCCTGTGGAACTGAAGATAATCAAAGTTAGCGCCTGTGATATCTACAAGGGCAATATCTTTGTAGTGCCATCGGACAATGTGTTTGAAGAAGCGCTCACACTGCGCCATAGCGGTGTTTTCGGTGGCGACCCGGAGCAGGTCCAGTTTAGTTGGTATATTCAACCCGATTCGGCAGGCCAGCCAGAGGTGCCGGTGGGCAGCCCAGCATCTGCGGGTTGGTCGTTGTGGCAAAATAACCTTAATGGCAAGAACGATGGACTGGATATCACCATTGAAGGTGCCAACATAACGACGCTAAGTGATAATTGGGTGGTGGCAAACTACCGAATCAGGGGGGTCAATGATCGTCTTTGTAACGGAGCGCCTGTTCCTCCGGCAGAAAGTACAAGTCAATGGGCTGGCGATCCTTCGTCATATGATAGAGATGATTTGGCCGTGGGCAAGGCCATGCTGGCGCTCGGATGGATCAAGCGAGTGATAGCCGGTTTGAATCCGTTTGATTCCCGTGTCAGTGATTTTCATGATAATGAAGCCAGCACTCTGGCCAGTCTGATCGCTCAGGCCGGCCGGCCGTATAATGGACCCATTTCGTTTAACCCGGATGGCTCCGCGATTAACCTTATCGGTTTGATCGAAGCCTACGAAACAATTTTAAATCGTGGGCGAGATCTTAGCGTAAATGCGCTGGACCAGCAGGGTCAGCCAGCGCCGATCAATGACGTTGCGGCAAATAATCAATTGTTAAACGTTTCCACACGCATTGGTGATCTGTATATGCTGCTTGCCAATGAAGCGTTTGCCGATGCCGCCGATTCCACTATCGGCTTTGATACCAGCAGCGAACTTGGCACGCTGGCATCATCCATATTTACGTTTCAGAATCAGCTCGATTCACCTTTAGAGGAAGAGTTGGTGCTCTTGCGAGGGCGGGATGATTCACGCAGCGGAGTTGGCGGTTATCCGCTTTATAACCGTCTGCCGTGGAATTTTACTCAAGGTACTGGTGAAGTGGCGTACGTGCAAGCCTATAACATCAGCGATCAGAACCAAGACGGATTCATTACCGAAGAAGATGCAGCCGCTTTGTATCCACTCGGGCACGGAGATGCCTGGGGTCACTATCTGTCATCGGTCAAAAGCCGTTACCAGTTACTCAAGGAAAATGATTTTACTTGGGTGCCGAGAACCGAATCGGTAACGCTAGGTGGCATGACAATCGAGGTGGATTATCGTGATGAACGTAAATTTGCCACCGCGGCGGCGGCCAAGGCGCGTACGGGCGCCGAGATTGTTAACCTGACCTATCGCGACAAATACGTCGAAGACCCTGCAGGTCAATGGCAGGGTTACAAAGACACCGCAGCCCAACAAGACAGGGCTTGGGGGCTCGATGGATGGAGTCGTCGTGCGGGACAAGGGGCCTATTTCGACTGGCTAGCGGCAAATGCGATTCTGCCTGCAGTTGACCCCGACCAGACAAATGAAGGTATTGCAAAAATTGATCGCACTACGGTAATAGAACTGGCCCAGATTGCCTCACAGTTTGGGGCTATACAAGGACAGGTCGATAAGGCAGATGCCGGGCTCAATCCGCTTGGCTTGGCGAAAGGGCTTATTCCCTTTGATATTGATCCGAATTTTCTTGAAAATGGTAACGCCCAACAAGGCAGGACGCATTTCGAACAAGTGGCTGAACGCGCACAAAAAGCACTGAATAACGCGGTGACCGTATTCAATCACGCCAATCAGCAAACACAGGCACTGCGCAATTTGCAGGACAATGTCGATGATCTGACTACCAATGTGAGTGGTCAAGAACGAGATTTAAAAAACCGCCTGATTGAGATTTTTGGCTACCCCTTTGCCTCTGATCCCGATACTCCATCGGGCTACGATGGCCCAGATCTTTACAAGTACAACTATGTCAAATCAGACTTAACCGGCGATCTGCCGCCACCGAATACCAGCATTACGGGGTTTTTTAGTCCGATTACATTTGCCGACCAAGACGTTAGCTTCTATTACCCAGGAGATTTGGCAACGGCAACCGTTACGTCGGAGACCCGGCTGGAGCTCAATTTCCCATTGGCAACGGGTGCCACCTGGCAATTCATTGCACCCAACAATTGGGGGCTTCGGCGTGCACCGGGTGAAATACAGATAGCAATCTCAGACTTCCTACAGGCTGATGCCCAACTTCAGCGTGCCGTGTTGGCACACGATAACCTTTTAACCGAGATAGAGGACGCCGCTGACTTAGTGGAAGCAGAATTCAACCTAGCGGGCGAGACGCTAGAAATCCTGAATACGGAGCGCGATGAAACGCTCGTTCTAGACGCCGCTATTGTGGCAGCCCGCACGGCCAAGAACCTCGCTGAGTTCACTTCAGGAGCGATGCAGAATGCGGCTGGCGCTATCGTTGAGGGCATTCCGAAGTCGCTCGGCACCTCTACTGATGCACTGGCTCCAGTTCGGGCCGCTGTCAAGGCGGCGACCAATGCGGTATCTATAGGATTTGATCTTGCCGCCAGAACCTCGGACGTTGCCGAGTTAGGTTTTGATCTTGCCAGAAGATTACGTGAGCAAAATACCCAAATTTCGTTAGTCGCGGACACGACGAATGTGATCTTGTTGCAACGGATTAAAGAGGTAGAACAGCTGTTGCGAGAGGAGCCGAGCTTACGTTTGGCACTCGCTACGCAGGCCGAAGTCGTGCAGCAAAGTTTAGGTCGCTACTACCAATTGCTAGCAGAAGGTCAACGCATTTTACAGGAGCGGCGCCTGTTCCGCGTGCAGATTGCTAGTCGAACCCAGCAGCATCGCTACCAGGATATGACGTTCCGTGTTTTTAGAAATGATGCGCTGCAAAAATACCGCTCAACATTTGATTTGGCCGCTCGCTATATTTACTTGGCGGCGAGCGCGTATGATTATGAAACCAGTCTGGAAAGTGGTGCCAATGGATCTGGTCGCGAATTTCTTGCGGATATCGTGCGCCAGCGAACCCTCGGGCAAGTGGTTAATGGTGTGTCGGTTGCGGGCACCCCCGGTTTAGCCGATGTTTTGGCCCGCATGCAGCAGAACTTCGACGTCTACAAAGGGCAACTTGGATTCAACAATCCGCAAATTGAAACCAACCGGTTTTCAATGCGGCGAGAATGGTTGAAGTTACGTGATGAAAACGATCTCGCATGGCGCGAGAAATTAGCCGATAGCCGCGTGTCGGACTTATGGCAAGTGCCGGAATTTCGCCGCTACGCCAGAGCCTTTGTTGCTGAGTCCAGCGGACCACAGCCAGGCATTGTACTGCGCTTTCCAAGCACTGTTACGTTCGGCAAAAACTTTTTTGATCAAAATCTTGGCGCAGGAGACAGCGCATACGACTCCTCTAACTTTGCCACCAAAATTCGTTCAGTGGGTGTCTGGTTTGACGATTACGCACTGAGTTCATTGTCCAATACACCACGCATCTATCTATTTCCGGTGTTACAGGATGTGATGCGCACGCCTAGCAATGATGCTTCGCTCACCCGAGAATGGTCGGTAGTGGATCAGAAATTGCCGGTGCCATTTCCAGTAGGGCCATCTAATCTGAGCGATATCAATTGGGTACCTTCCAGTGATTCCTTAAGTGACTCCTTTGCCGAAATACGCCGTTTCTCGAGTTTTCGTGCTTATCATGATGGCGGTACCTTTGATGAGTCCGAGGCGAGTTCGGATACTCGACTGATTGGTAGATCAGTCTGGAATAATGGCTGGGTAATGATTATTCCCGGCGGTACATTGTTGTTTGATGCCGATGAGGGTTTGGATCGATTTATCTACGGGCAAGCCAGAATCGATGCCCCGGCGGAGTGCTCAAGTGAGTCCATGGCGATTAATCCCGGACCCGAAGTCTGCAGGGATGGCATGGGGATCGACGACATCTTGATGTTCTTTCAAACTTACGGCTATTCAGGCAATTGAGGCTAGAAAAATGATTATAAAAAAACTGCTTTCAATCTTTAGTGTGCTTTTCACGGCGATGCTGTTCAGTATCGCCAATGCGGAAATATCAGAGCCTGATTACATCATTTATGGTGATGTGGAGCGACCGTTTGGCGAAAGCGTGAGTGCTGTGAATACGTCAGTGCGCATCGAAGCCTACCGTGATGAGACGCTCGTAGCGAGCTACAACATGGGCGATGACCGCTCAGCCGAAGATAAATACGTGCTTCGTTTTAGCGTTGATTCGGTTGGCGAGCGCCTCGCGGATAGTGTTCGGGCCGGGGACGAAGTTGATCTGTTCTTTATTTTTGATTCTGAAACTGTTGATCTGTTCTCTATTTCTGATTCTGAAACTATTGTTGAAACGGTCACTATCATCGAAAGCCGTGGGCTGGCAGTCCGACTGGATGCCATAGACACCGATGGCGATGGCACACTTGATTTAAACGATGACGATGACGATAACGATCGAATTTTGAATTTGATTGACAATTGTCGACTAGTGAAAAATACCGATCAGGCAGACTTTGATCAAGACGGTATGGGCGATGCTTGTGACGAGGATGATGACAACGACATGGTTCTGGATATAAACGATGACTTGCCATTTGATCCAACCGATTCTGTGGATACAGACGGCGATCTTGTTGGCGACAGCACAGACAATTGCACAACGATTTCTAATCCGGATCAGCTAAACACGGATCAGGATTCGCTGGGCAATGCCTGCGATCCTGATATGGATGATGATCTAGTCTTGAATGAATTTGATAACTGTCCGGTGGATGCTAATTTCGATCAAGACGACACCGATGACGATGACATTGGCGATGCTTGTGATGTTTGTCCGACAGATGAAAGCAATCAATGCCAGCTGATGTGTTTCCCTCTAGTAGCTACAGCGAGGACAGCTGTTATTTGCTTGTAGCAAACTATGATGTAACTCTTTTCTTAAGGAACCTCTGATCAAGTCTAAATGATCTCTGGCCTTCAAGCTGATTCACAATCAAGGCATTGTTTTGTAGGCATGACTGGTCACGCCAAAAAACAATAACGCCGAGTG
>JAESTB010000157.1 GCA_016763815.1 Arenicella sp. | reverse complement strand
GGGAATCAATAACTTGAATAAGAACATCGAGTTCAGCATCGTTTTGTAAATCAGTAAACTCCATTGGCTCTAATTGTCGGGAAGTTATGATTTCTGGTCGATAGAGTCCCAAAGCAATAGTGTCAGACAATGTACCTAGCCAACGCTTTGGACGTGGGTTGGCAATACCTTTGTAGTCATCTTTAAACAAAACACTAAGCATACCTTCATTTAATTTCTGCTTCTGAAAGTGCTCCATTTTTGGAATATGCATGTAATAAGTAGATGCAAAGAAATAACTAAATAGTACTACTGAAACCGTGCTTAATGTTTTTTTAAATTCTCCTGAATTAATTAAAAAGAACAATCCTAATATCCAAACTGATTTAGTAAACACAAAATACTTCGGTGCCGATGCTGTTCCTAAATACTCAAAGCCTACTCTTCCTGCTATTACAGAAAAGGACAGTAGAAGTACATAAAGCAAAGGAGCGCCTAACTGTGATGAGAATAACTTATTAACACCAATTTTAGATATGACTACCCATGCCCAATAAATCATAGACAATATAGTCAACACTACAAGTAAGTATCGAGGGACAACAACCTCCCAAAACGCACTTAAAAGTACTCCAGAAAAATTAATAGTAAATATCGGTGCTTCTAAAAAAGCAAAGATAGATGGATGATGGGAAATTGAGCTATAATTTAAAAAATAAAATAATAAAAATAAAGCATTGCTCCCCCCCCAAATTAATTTAGGAGTGGCCGTCATTTTTTTATTTAAAAACAAGAAGATACAACCTACTAAACTGACTATGATTCCGCTGATCATAGAAAAAATTGCCAAAAATGCACAACAAATTGAGATGACTAAATATTTTTGATTGTCTATCTGGTTTATATACTTTAAGGACAATAGACCAAACAAAACCACAGAATAATACTGTATTGAACCTCCAACCCAAATGGATACATGACTTGGAACCATCAACAAAGCACAACATAAAAATGTTCCAAGTACCCGATTAGATTTTGAACAAAAACTTATCAAAGTACAACAAAGTACAACTTTAATAATCAAACTTATTATGAGCTGTGTTTTTAAATTAACACTTCCAGTAATTAAATATTCGAGATAAGTGAAGATGTGCGTTGTAAACAGTCTGTGTTCGTTGTGTTGGTCAAACAAAAATGATGCCAAGCTCAGTCGACCTTCATGCAACCCAAGCAATCTTCCCAGTTGCTGATTGTAGTCATCATTGTAGGGAATATTAATTCCATAATAATCAATGGTATAGCCTAATATTACGGTTGATAGCATCAATAATATTGTTGACGCTATCATTCCTTTTGAACTAATAATATTCATTTTCAGCATATATCTAATCAAGCCAAGCGATTTTCTAGGTTGGTTGCGTTAATTTGATGCGCGAATTGTATCTCTTCCTCAAATTAAGTGCAGCGTTTCTGACCTGTCTCGTAAGCGAAGCGTAAAGAGCATCCTTGTTGTTTTGCAAGACTCACCATCTCGCCCTCCTAGCAATGAATCTCTGACCTCTCTTGCGAAACCTTCGGGGTCTAATAAAATTCTCTGGGCAAGGTCTCTCATTGCACTTGGGTTATCTCAAATCCATTCAACCGACCTGTTCAGCGGCAAAAATATACTTACAAATGTGTAGTGCGTGCCGTTCAATACTGTTTTAACGGGCATCTATTTAACAATAAATTAACGTTCATTTAACTCAAATTTGACGCGCCCACAGCAAGGTGAATACCCAAGAACGCTCTCGACAGCGAGAGCGGTACTGACAAGTTAAGTCTAAAGGAGATTGAAAATGGATGAACGAATACTGAAGGTCACTAACGACAAGGTCAATGAAATAGTTCGAAAACTGCGTAAGGCGAATATCGAAATTGTACAACGGACCGGAAACACAATCGTTATTCGTAGTGAAGCTGACATAGAAATGAGCGATGACCTATTAGCTCAGCTTGAGGCTGTAGATACAACGCCTATGACAATAGAAAACCTTGATCAGTTAACCGTTGTCAGTGACAAAGATATAGGTGTGCTGGCATTGCAACTTCGTCAAACGCCTGCGTTTAAACAACGCTTGCTTGAGCGAACAGAACAGGACATGGATTGGGGCAAATTTTTCGAACAGTATTAGTCAATAAGGACAAGAGAAACTAAGGAGCATGAACAACATGGTTATTAATCAAAGGCTAATAAACGAAGTCTCAGTGGGTATAGTATTTGTGCAAGGTCCAAATACTGAACTTCAAATGACGGCAGGCGAACGAATTGCTATTGCCGCACAAGTGCAATCTGGACTGTCTTGGATGGCTACGCTGAATTCAGATGCTAAAGTGTCATGGGTCTACGACTACAAGACAATTAGTTTGAATCAGCAAGCCTGGCCAAACGCGCCATGGAAGGGCCTGCCTCGCGAGTTTTATCAAAAACGAATTGATGCCGCGCTTTGGCGTGAGTCAAACAAAAAAACATATATGTTTTATAAGGATCAATATGTTCGGCTTAGCGGATCGACCGTAAACTCAGGATATCCAAAGCCAATAGCGGGTAACTGGAAAGGACTACCCGCTGAATTTGAGGAAGGCATTGACGCTGCGTTCTGGCACAAAACCAAAGACAAAATTTATATGTTTAAGGGTGATCAGTATGTGCGCCTTACTGAAACAGTAATGGACGATAACTATCCAAAACCGATTGCGGGAAATTGGAAAGATCTTCCGGCTGAATTCGAAGACGGAATTGACGCGGTGTTCATGCATCACGGCACTAACAAACTTTACATGTTTAAGGGCTCTAAATATGCTCGGCTGACCAATACCACCATGGATAACGGCTATCCTAAAAATATTAAAGGGAATTTCAAGGGTTTGCCCGAGTATATGGAGGATGGAATTAAATCGGCCTTATGGCGGGGCGACAACAATAAGGTATATTTTTTCAGCAATCCATCACGTACCACGCTAACCAGTTATGTGCGATTTAGTGATATTACTAAGACAATGGACGCCAACTATCCCAAATTCGTTGGCGGACTAGACAAGAAAGAAGCCGAAGCGCTTTGGCGCGACCCAGCACAAGCCGAACTTGGTGTCGGGCCGGGCAAAGATGGCTATAAACAATACGTGGAAAACTTGCGTGAACAATACAATACCGACTGGGGAATTGTGGCGTTTATCACTAAGTATCCAACAGGTTGGTTTGCTTATGCGAGGACACCAAGAATTGTAATGAGTTGGAGTGACAGTGATAACTTTGGGCGTGTCTTCGCGCATGAGACGGGTCACACATTTGGTGCGCCAGACGAATACGCCTCTAGTAATTGTAATTGCAGTAGCATATCCGGCAGGTTCTTCACTGCAAAGAATGGTAACTGCAAACTCTGTACAACTTCAATTACAATGGAATCCAATTATCCGCGCCCAATTACGGGTAATTGGAAAGCCTTACCGAGCAGTTTTACGTCAGGAATAGATGCTGCTGTTTGGCGCAATAGCAATAACAAGGCTTATTTCTTCAAAGGCGATCAGTATGCACGCATCAGCAATACAACCATGGATGATGATTATCCAAAATCGATACAGGGCAATTGGAGCGGGCTGCCTAGCAGCTTTGACAATGGTATCGATGCGGCGCTGTGGCGCCCTAAAAACGATAAACTGTATTTTTTCAAAGGAAGCCAATATGTAAGACTCACCGGTTCCAAGATGGACGATAACTATCCAAAATCGATTTCAGGTAACTGGAAAGATCTGCCTGCGAATTTTAACGCAGGGATAGACGCAGCGATATGGAGAGAAAGCAATGATAAAATTTACCTGTTCAAAGGCAGTCAATATGTACGCCTGACGGATACGAAGATGGACTCCGGCTACCCTAAACCCATCGCAGGTCATTGGAAAGGCCTGCCCTCAACGTTTACGAATGGAGTTACTGCCGCTTTGATGCATCGAGATAAAGAGGCCATATACCTTTTCGATGGTAACGATTATGCCCGAATGAGCAATGGCGTACCGTGCTTGATGGCGTCAAATAGTGATCAACTTTGTTCATACACACCATTACATTTCGGCTGGGGCGCGTTTGAAAAGAAAATTGACGCAGCGGTATGGCGCCTGGACAATAATAAGGCGTATCTGTTCAGCGGGGGCTGGTATGCACGATATACGGACATTGATAAAGGAATGGACGAAGGGTTCCCGAAGAAAATCTCAAAACGCTGGAAACGTTTGCCCACCAGTTTCAAGAAAGGTATTGATGCAGCGCTCTATCACGACACCAAGGATAAACTTTACATGATCAAAGGTAGTGAATACATTCGTCTTACAGGATCGACCGTTGACGAAAATTACCCAAGACCGATTGCGGGGAATTGGAAAGGATTACCGGCGAGCTTTAATCAAGGAATTGATGCTGCACTGTGGAGAGAGGGCAATGGCAAAATTTATTTTTTTAAAGGAAATCAATACGTACGCTTAACCGGAACTAAAATGGACGCCGGTTATCCTAAAGCAATTACGGGGAATTGGAAGGGATTGCCATCGCACTTCAGCAATGGGATCGATGCCGCATTGATGCGACGCGACAATGGCAAAATCTATTTTTTCAACGGCCGTACCTATGTACGTTATACCAAAGTGTCTGATGGTATTGATGCAGCTTATCCGGCTTGGATCGATAAACGGTGGATGCCTTTTCCAACCTAGAGACAGGGGGATTACAGAGGAAATGGAGGATGCCGATAAGAAACTGGAAACCCGCTCTCAATCGATTTATGATTGAATTTGAGGATCGATTAACCGATTACTCTTAAACCTAAATCATGGCAGATACACAGTTAGGTTTGCACTCTCCGTTTCCCAAAATTAAGGCTTCCAACCGCAGAGAATAGGTGTCCACAAATTTGTTAACTACATATTAAGCTCAGACCAGCTGTATCTCTTTCGGTGTCCTGCTTAATATCCCTTCCCAGTTAAGTGTTTTTAGTAAATCAACATTACTATTGTTATATTTTTCACATATATATTCTATGAGACCTTTGCGCGAACAGCATTGTTTCGCGCTGGTTTAGTAAGATTATGGTTTTGAGATTTATTAGTCATTAACTCGGCTTGTTTCAGCAGATGCT
>JAESTB010000156.1 GCA_016763815.1 Arenicella sp. | reverse complement strand
GCCGAGCGATTATATGCAGGCTACTGCGAACTGCTTTATGCGCGGGACTTGGTCGCCAATAAATTACCTGACAACGTACAGGTCAGCGAGTTCTTTTTGCAGGCGGGAGCCTATCTGAATAACCCCCATGCGCAAGGTAATTATATATCCGCTAACTATTCGCAGGTGAGCTCATATCTGCTTGATAAAAAGATCGACTTAGTAATTCAGATGGTAGCTCATAATAATCACTTGGAAGATGGAAATGGTGACCTAAGTCTGTCATGTAACCCAGACATTACACTTGAATTATTGGCGGCCCGCGCTGCCGGCAAGGCCGACTTTATGTTGATTGCGGAGCTGAACGATGCGTTGCCATTTATGCCTAATAATGCGCAACTAAAAGAATCTGAATTTGCGCACATTCTGGCCGGGGAAAGTGCCCGAGCAAGTTTGTTTAATGTGCCAAAATCCGCCGTGGATCTGAGCGAATACGCGGCGGGCTTTCATGCTTCGAGCCTAGCTAAAGATGGTGGTACGCTACAAATTGGGATTGGTTCGGCGGGTGATGCGGTGGCCCACGCCCTGATTATGCGCCATCAAGACAACGCCAGCTACAGGCAGATAATCTCAGCGCTGAATGACGACAAAGAGCTCAGCCATCTTCATCTCGAACCGTTTGACGCCGGGCTATATGGCGTCAGTGAGATGTTAGTCGATGTGTTTCTTGACCTTATGCAAGCCGGCGTTATAAAACGCGAGATAAACGGCGTTTTAATTCATGGCGGTTTTTTCCTTGGCCCTAACTCAATGTATCATCGCTTGCGGGACATGCCGCTGTCGCAGCGTAAAAAAATAAATATGACTGATATCGGCTACATAAATGGAGCCCACATTGATTTCAGACAAAAACAGCAAAACCGTCAGCATGCCAGATTTATTAACAATGCGATGAAGGCCACCCTGTTGGGAGCGGTCGTGTCAGACGGGCTTGATAGCGGCCAGGTCGTCTCGGGCGTCGGCGGCCAGTACGACTTTGTGCGTCAATCTTTTGCCCTCGAGAATGCTCGTTCGATCATCATGTTAAAAGCCTTGCGTAGCAGCTACGGCAAAGAGAGCAGTAATATCGTATGGTCGTATGGTCACACCACGATCCCTAGGCATTTGCGGGATATTGTGGTGAGTGAATATGGTATTGCAGATTTACGCGGTGCCTGTGATCAGGATGTGGTAGCCGCCATGCTGTCGATTACCGATAGTCAGTTTCAGTATGATCTATTGAAAACCGCAAAAGCCAACTTTAAAATTGAGCCAAAATTTGAATTGAAGATGGCATGGCGAGATAATTCTAAACCTGCGCTACGGGTTAAATTGCAGACTTTCAAACAGCAAGGCTTACTACCCGATTATCCTTTCGGTACTGATTTTACCGAGCTCGAACAGCGCTTGATCCCGGTGCTGCAAGAACTGAAAAGCGCTAGAAAATCTAAAATGGCTATATTTAAATTAGCGTTTAGGGGGTTGTTTGTGAGTCGTGATCAGGATGATAGCGCCGCTCTGAAAAGATTGGGCTTGGAGAACCCCGCTTCAATGACGGATAGAATTACCCAGTTGGTACTATTGGGAGCGTTTCGCCAATAGGCGACGCCGACAAGTTAACGGCAAATGTTGAATGAATTAGAAATAAATGCTTATAAATGACATCGCTTTGGTTTGAAATAATCAGATACCGAGCAAGCCGACTCTGGTGTATTAGGTTTATCTGATGACGCCGCCATTTTGTATTTCTTAGCTTACATTTAGACACCGACAGCACACTGATTATTTCGCAAGGACGCGATGTTTATTGTATCTGCCCATAGCTAGATTCTGAAGCTAAAACCCCAATTGAAATGCTAAGTTGTCAAGGCCCAGCACGAATTAAATATTTGTAATCTAGACATATGTCGAGTAAGTGCTGTGTGGATCTGCTGAAGAGAAAGCCTGTATACACGGGCCTTGGCTTAATAATACGGCATCTGAGATTGGTGCATGAGCGCTCGATCAATACCAAATGGCAGGCTCTAGACAGCTTGACTTCCTCTAATGTATACTTTTTGACAACGTTGTCATTTCTGTTGTGCAAGACCTAACCATCTTTCTAAAAGAGTGAAACGCCAAAGGCGTGCCTTTATTTTGGCTGTGTAGAGAGGCCGCCATCTGATTTTATTATGGCTCAAGAAGAGCTTAAAACTACTAAGGAGTTTCACATGTACAAGTTAGTAAGAATCGTCATATTTATAAGCCTAAGCGCTTGGGGTTCATCCGCCATCGCTGAAAACTGTGCGGTATTAAATAATTGGGTCGCAAGTCAAGTCTATACCGGTGGTAACAAGGTGCAGCTCGATGAAAATGCTTATCAAGCGAACTGGTGGACACAAGGTAATAGCCCCGCATCTGAAAGTGGCCCTCAGGGGTCAGGCAAACCTTGGGCGCCGCTCGGCAATTGCGATGTTGGCCAAGGCAACATTCCACCAGTAGCAAATGCCAACGGAGCGTACTCAGGAAAAATCAATACGCCGATTGGTTTTAGCAGTGCTGGATCCAGCGATTCAGATGGTTCGATCGTGAGTTACGCGTGGGACTTCGGTGACGGCGGTTCATCTGTCGATCAAAATCCTAGTTACAGCTACGGCGCAATAGGTAACTTTATCGTGACTTTAACGGTTGTCGATAATAACGGCGCTTCAACATCAGGCACTACATCGGCGTCTGTTACAAATGAGGTGACCCCGCCCCCGCCATCAAGTGGTAAGAAAGTAATTGGCTATTTTGCCCAGTGGGGCGTCTACGCTCGCGACTATCATGTTAAAAATATTGTCACAAGTGGATCTGCCGAGAAGCTTACACATATCATGTATGCTTTCGGTAACGTCACCAATGGCCAATGTGTGATTGGTGATTCCTACGCCGATTTTGACAAATATTACGATGCAAGCAGCAGTGTCGACGGTGTTTCAGATACTTGGGATGCTGGCGCATTGCGTGGCAATTTTAATCAGTTGCGTAAACTCAAGGCCATGTACCCTAACATCAAGGTAGTCTGGTCGTTTGGTGGCTGGACGTGGTCTAGCGGATTTGGCGCAGCATCGTTAAACCCAGCTGCTTTTGCAGAGTCGTGCTACAACTTGGTCAACGACTCGCGTTGGGCTGACGTCTTTGATGGAATCGATATTGATTGGGAATACCCCAACGCTTGTGGTCTGAGTTGTGATTCAAGTGGTTCAGCGGCATATCCACAACTAATGCAGGCATTACGTAGCAGATTTGGTAACCAACTTGTTACCGCCGCTATCACCGCGGATTCCGCTAAGCACCAAGCGGCGGACTACGCTGCAGCAGCGCAGTATATGGATTTCTATATGCTGATGACGTATGACTTCTTCGGTGCATTTGCCCCAAGTGGTCCAACAGCGGCGCACTCTGCATTGACCAGTTATCCACAAATTCCGGCCAATTCAGCGCATTTTCAATCAACCTCCGCCGTCAACAGCCTGAAAAGTCTTGGTGTTCCTTCTAATAAAATTCTATTGGGTGTCGGGTTTTATGGTCGTGGATGGAAAGGAGTGACACAAAGCACACCGGGTGGATCTGCGAATGGCGCGGCTCCAGGCACCTACGAGGCTGGAATTGAAGACTACAACGTTCTGAAGCAACAATGCCCTGCGACCGGAAGCGTAGGTGGTTCAAGCTATGCGTTCTGCGGTGACAAGTGGTGGAGCTATGACACACCGAGTGACATCATTAATAAGATGAATTATGTGAATCAGCAAAATTTGGGTGGTGCATTTTTCTGGGAGTTTAGCGGAGACACAAGCAACGGTGAGTTGATAAACGCAATTAGCAATGGCTTATAACGCAGGCTAAATCACTTAGACAGAGGTGCTAAATGAGGCGACTTATTTAGTACCTCTTGGTTTAAGAGTCTGTCGGATAATGAAATTTTCTAGTGCGAAAGTACCACTTTGGTCTATTTTTCCGATAATTTTCGAGCAATGGAACAACCATTACGTCGTAAATTCTCGAAAAACTAGCCTCAAATTCCCACTT
>JAESTB010000155.1 GCA_016763815.1 Arenicella sp. | reverse complement strand
GATTAGAGTACGGTTTACAAGTGTTAGTTCTGGGTGTCCCGTTAGTTTGCCATTCTGGTCTGTCCCCAGTTGTTCTCGTTGTTCCTGGGCCGGTACCACATTATGTCCTGTTGTGGTAAATTCCATGGTCTATTGTCTAACCCCGCCATCTATCGGAGATAACACTAATGCCAGATATATTTAATAACACCTACTACGGCAACACTGTTCTCGCATGGTTGATCGCAATGGCCATTATTTTGGGTTCTTTCATTGCGGGAAAACTCCTCTATTGGGTCATGGGCACGACGGTTAAAAAGTTGACGGCTAAGACCAAGAGCAATCTCGACGACATCATCGTCGACATGGTCGAAGAGCCTATCGTCGCGATATTGGTACTCTCGGGTATTTGGTATGCGATAAGCACACTGGCTTTCAGCGAAGCGGCCAGCGCCACCAATGGTCATCTGATGCAATTTGCCATTATTATGGTGGTTGCATGGTTAATAGTGCGTCTGCTCGATGCACTTTATGAAGAATATCTAGTGCCTCTCGCAGCAGCGACAGACGGTGATATGGACGACCAGATATTACCTTTACTGCGCAAAGGGTCAAAAATAGTTGTTTGGTGTATGGCGATTATCGTTGGATTAAACAATGCTGGAATCGAGGTGACACCACTGGTTGCGGGCTTAGGCATTGGTGGCCTAGCCTTCGCCATGGCTGCCAAGGACACCGTCGCCTACGTATTCGGCGGTTTCACCATCTTCACCGATAAGCCCTTTACGATTAATGACCGCGTTCAAGTATCGGGCTTTGATGGTGTCGTAACTGAAATTGGTGTTCGCAGCACCCGCCTTAAAACTTTGGAAGGCCGCATTGTCACTATTCCAAACTCGACCTTTGCTGATTCCGCGGTTGAAAACGTGAGCCTCGAACCGGCCCGTAAAGTCAGCCTAACTCTGGGGCTAACATATGACACAGAGCCGAGCGCAATGGAAAATGCGATTCAAATGTTGAATGGTATCGCAGCCGATAATGCTGATGTGAATGAAAATGTAGTAGTTTACTTTAGCGGTTTTGGTGATTTTTCAATGAACATCACCTTTATCTACTATATCCGCAAAGGTGCTTCAATAGCGGCCACTCAAAATACAATTAACCTGGCCATATTACGCCAATTCAATGCTGCAAAACTTGAGTTCGCCTTCCCCACGCAAACCCTACATAACGTTAATGCGGCAAGTGCAAAATAAGCTTGCAGATTAGAGGGGAAATAACCATATCAGCAACACTGAAGTCACAGTCTTAGCGGAGTGCATCCGTCAACTAGGTACAGCCCACAGCCCAAAAGGGCTTCCGCGTTAGCCATTTGTATATAGCAATAAAGTTGCTATATACAACGCTCTACCCAGCCGAAGTGATCGCAGATCTATACTTAAAGCGACGGGACGTTGAGCTCTCGTTTCGTCATATTACGACAACTTTGGGTATGGATATCTTGCGTTGTAAAACGCCTGAAATGGTTACCAAAGAAATCACAATGCTCATGATAGTTTACAACGTAATTCGGCAACTGATGCTTGAGTCTGCGAGTCGGGTTGGCGTGCCACAAAGATGAATCTGCTTGAAAGGCAGCGTGCAGGCAATCAGACAATGGGAACCACAGTTAAAACAAGCCCAGTCTGGGCGCGTAGATCAGTAACGATTACTTAATCAACTCTATCAATCCCTTAGCGCGTTGATGGTGCCTGACAGGCCTGGCCGACGAGAACCAAGAGCTCTAAAACGGCGACCAAAAAACTTCCTGTTGATGACAAGACCGAGTACCTAATGCACGAGATTCCGCACCGAGGACGAACCTATGCTAAACAGGCTTAACTTAGTGCCACTCTGGTCTGTCCCCGTTATTATTTGTCAGTAAACTCAGTTTATTTAAAGAAAATATGCTCTGCCAGCAGTTGTTGAGATGTATATTTAATTACTTATCACAAATAAATTGGAAAAATACATAGACATGTGCCGAAATAAATCTGCTGTTTCAATTATATTTTCCGTCGTCCTCTTGCTATCTTTTGTTTTTGCCTCGGTTAGTTCTGCAAAGAGTACATCCGATCCGAATCATAAAGGGTGGAGAAATTATAAGTCCACCAGTGCAACTGTTAACTGGCAGCCCGTTAAGGCGAAATGTCAAAAGTGCCGTAAATTGGTAGAACAATACAATAACACCATGCAAGAATTGATGGTGATGCGCAGTAATTATCATAAGATACCCCAATCTCATGTACTGCTAAAGGGATCGCGCTCGCAAAAAAATAAACTAACAGAAAACAGCGATATTTCTGTTGACGAAGGCCAAGCCATTAGCCAGCTGATGGATGGGGAAGTAGCCCATCAAAATTATTACGACTTTCATGGACAGCAAGTAGTGACGCTTGAGAAGCAAGCAAGGTATTTACAGTGGGCTATCGCTGAATGTGAGCAAACTGCATGTTCGAGCAAAGAACGAAGCAAGATTAAAAAAATTAAATTGGCTGATGACTTAGAAAATAATTTTCAACCCGATCTGCACAGCCTGTTTGGAAAATATAAAATTGACTGGAAAGGCCCTTATACAACAGATTGTGTACCGTGTAAAAAATATACTGCCACCCTAAATGCACTTCCTGGCTGGTTGGTACGAGCCAATTTTGACCTGCAAAATAAACAGGCTAAGTTGAAAGAACTTAACCTTTTTAAAGCATACAACACTTTTTACCGTGAATATGGATGGGCTGCTGAAGAGATCAAGTCCACTATTGACAGTGCAAATAGTAGATTAGCGATAGCGCAAAGGAAGCTCAAGGCATTGGTTAAATTGTTCCGTGATACCAAGGCACAGCTAGAGCCTTGTGAACAACACTATTGCCCGAAGATATCGTCATTGCCACCTATACAACAATGCCCGACACCGCAATCTGCTAGCAGTATCAGCGTAGGTTCAAACTCAGAAGTAGGGAGTAGTGCCAATTTTAAGGAGAAAGCAAAAAGCAAATTGGTTGGAGCGGCAAGTAAAGCGATTGGCGGATTACTCGGTATTGGGGGGGGTGGTGCAAAAGAGGAAGGCCCAACCATATACAAGGATCCTATCAAAAAGAAACAGAAAATTAAAATTAAACAAAAAAAACCTAAGCTCCATATTAATATCGGAGCCATTTTTACACCGGATGGTTTGTTAGTGAGTACTGACCTTTTAAAAATCCCGAATGATGGAACGTTTCATCGAATTTTCTTGGAAAACCAAGGTGGTTGGCAACTAAACCCGATTGCTCTCTACTTGTATGAAATATGGAAAGAATGGAAACTGACTGTTTCTTGGACTCGAGATACCTATGTTGATAACGAGCTAGTGAAGCATGAAGAAGGTGGTTGGAACGAATCTGGTCGGGAGTTAATTGCTCGTGGCGAAGAAATGATTTATCAAGAACAATACAATCAACCGTTGTGGCAACACTTAGGGTTTAATACAGCGGTCAGCGGTGCAAAATCGTTGGGGACGTTGTTTCCAGTTTCACCACAGATGTTAAAAAATGAACCAATGAGTTTAATCGTCCATGTCACACAGCCGAAATCTGATCCAGTTTCCACAGTGCCCTTTATGTTTATGTTGTCGTTGAATGAGGTGGGTAAGATTATTGTTGAGCATGTGGATAATACTTTGGCTTTATTGAACCCATGCCCAGAGAAAGCGATTGTGGGGGGTGATGGAAATCCAATCACAGATGAGAATAAAGAGGACAGTGTCGTTGAGGACGATCTCGATTTTGGTGACATAGAATTAACTGATGAAGAAATAAAAAAATTACTTGTCGAGCCGAAGGATGCCAAGCCTCAGAAAATAAAGGATAAACTAGAGGGGGTCGAAGACCGCGATAATGATGGTATTCCAGATAGAATTGATGTTCAACCCGACGTACCATCAACCATATTTTTCAATCCAGAATCCAATGTGATTGGTAGAATTGTTGATGCAAACGGTAATACTGTTAGGATTATCGACTATGAAGGTGGAGGCATAGGGGTCGAAGTATCAGGTGGAGGCGAGAATGATTCTACAGTAGAAATTCTTGGTATTGAACTCGAAGTAGAGCCAGGGACTATTTTTGAAGCGAGCTTTAACTAATAAAGAAACTAACTTTAGTGGGCTAGGTCTTGAATTTTGAATGTCAGCTTTGGGCTGTGAGTTTAACTGGTCAATGCGACACATGCGTTAAATCGTTCAGCATGGGCTACGGTGGCTCTCGAAGTGAAGCGGTTCAAGTCACTAAGACGTCTAACGATGAAGGCATAGACGGAATCATTAGCCAAGATCGACTCGGTTTAGATGTGATCTACATTCAAGCAAAATGCTATCAGCGAGAATCGACAATTGGGCGAAGAGACATTCAAAGTTTTGTCGGAGCCCTTGCGGGGAAACAAGCCAACAAAGGTGTAT
>JAESTB010000154.1 GCA_016763815.1 Arenicella sp. | reverse complement strand
GAAACCCCACTTTCGCGTAATAGCGTCGCTTGCTTTCTGACTAACAAGGCAAACTCACCGTATGTTTGCTGGCTACCTTCAAATATTAAGGCGGTTCGCTCTGGGTTGAGTTTTGCTCGGCGTAATACGGTATCGGCTAAATTGAATCGTGGGCTGGTAGAATGCACTGTTATCTCCTCAAATTTTTATTTTATTGATTTAGTCTATCGAGACCTCAGCATAACTCAGGGACGAAATGAAAAGTGGTTGAAATGTCTCCCATTGAGACGGAAAACGCGGCTAATAACGAGCTATTGGCAAGTTTTTCAACGAAAAGTGGAGGCATTTCAACCACTTTTATTCGTTCGTCGAGTTATGCTGGGGGCTCCGACCATTAGAAATAGATTCTTTACTATGCTTAGCGACGAATCTGGCAAACTGATTTTGATAATAATAACTATAAAACTAGTCTAAGAGACACTCTTATGAACGAACAAAGAATGCCGGTTCTGGTTGCCTGTGGGCAGTTTACAGATCGGCCCCAAGGTGGTTTGAATCTAAGCCCGGTTGAGATGATGACCGAGGCCGCACGTGCTGCAGTAGACGACAGCGGGGTTGCCAATCTTTTCAGCTCATTAGATGTATTAGTGTCAATCGGCCTAACAGTTGATGCAGCGCAAGTGGATACACCTGTTTCTGGTATGTATAAGAATGTGCCGAAAACCGTTGCTAAGCTTTTGCAGGTATCGCCGACGCGATTAGTTTATACCCAGACGGGTGGCAATACACCGCAGCGTTTAGTTAATCACTTCGCCAATGAGATAGCCACCGGCCAGACAGAAACAGTGCTGCTGACGGGTGGTGAGGCGTTAAATAATATGAGCCGCCGCTTTAACCATTGGAGTAAGTTGTTGCTACCTAAAGGCAAATGGAAAGACAACCCTGGCGGCACCCCTGAAACTTTTGGCGATGACAGGCCGGGTAATTCAAACTACGAGGGTCGCTACGACATGAACCTGCCTGCTCATGTTTACCCGCTATTTGAAAACGCTTTACGGGTTCATTATTCACGCAGTCATGAGGACCACCGAGTAAAGGTCGGTGAACTGTTTGCTGAGCTAACCAAGGTAGCAAGCAATAACCCTTATGCGTGGTTTCAAACGCAGCGCGGCTCCACAGAACTGACCGACCCTAGCGACAGCAATCGCATGATTGCCTACCCCTATACCAAATTACTGAATTCAATGATTAGCGTCAACCAGTCAGCGGCGGTTATGTTGATGTCAGTGGCTAAGGCAAAGTCGCTTGGGATAAGCCAAGATAAATGGGTGTTTTTACACGGCTGCGCCGACGCTAATGACGTGTGGAATGTCAGCCAACGCGAAAATTTTCACTCGTCACCGGCGATGAACACGATGGCTAAATCAGCCTTATCGATGGCTAATAAAAACATCGATGATATGGCATTTTTTGACATCTACAGCTGCTTTCCATCGGCGGTACAGATTGCCTGCGACGAATTCGGGGTGTCGCACGATGACCCGCGAGGCCTTAGCCTCACCGGAGGTTTACCTTACTTTGGTGGCCCAGGTAATAATTACAGCATGCACGGCATTGTCGAAATGATGAATCGTGCACGAGAAAATGAAACCGAGTTCGGTTTGTTAAACGCCAATGGGTGGTATCTAACTAAGCATTCTATGGGCATTTACAGTTGCCAAGTACCAGAGAGTAATTGGAATTTATCGCCGTTTGATCTAGATACTAATTTAGGCGCTACGTCGCAGATTCAGCTAGTAGAAAAAGCATCTGGTGCAGCGCAAATGGAAACCTTTACAGTTATCTATGATAAGGACAACCAGCCTAAAAAAAGCATCGTAATAGCAAGGCTAGAAAATGGTGAGCGATGCCTTGCGACCACTGATACTAACCCACAAATACTCAATGCTCTGAGCAGCGCCGAAGAGTTCCGTTTGAGTGGCCAAGTTAAGTCTATTGGCGGTAAGAATATGTTTAGCTTTTGAGTGCGTAAAGAATCAAAGGTGAGTCAAATTTTCTAAATGCAGCTCAATGTCTAAGTTGCCTAAATAGTTGAATTAATGTTGGTGCTTTTGTTAATCAAATCGCTTAACAGCGGTAAGAACTTTATAGACTTGTTGTTATGTCTGTCCCTGTTCCATATTAGCCGTTATTTTAATCCTGATTCGTGCAAAGGTCTCTTATAAGGTATATGCAAACCCCAAATGAAGACGAATTTATTTCTTGCGTAGATGGTCTGTATACCTGCGACTCACGTGCAAATTCAGCCGAAGGTCGATCTCACAACGAGCTGGAATGGTTAAGGGGCACTAATAAATAAGCTAAGCAGATTAGGGGGTAATTTGTTATTTTTGTTTGCCCGCGACGACGAAACACCCTCCTTAAAAACCACAAGGCCAACGGCTATAAACTTCGCAGTCTTCCACTCATCATGAGACACATTTTCACCGTGATCTGTTGAACGAGGTTCGTCGCTTGTTTCTTACCATTAGTAATGGCACTTGACAATCATTAATTTTTATCAATAATGCTACGTTCGGGTGAGGGTAATAATCTTCTGGGTTCCTACGGAGATGAAGATATAAAGGGTAAGGCTGTCTAAGGCCGCGGGGAAGTTGGGGTATGGGGAAACACTTAAAAACGTTAATAGCGTTCAATATCGTCTTAATTATGTGCAACGTCGTATTGTTGTGCATTGTTTACTTCGATCGAAATTCGCTTGCGCTAGCTGGTAGTAATCAATCTGCTAGTGTGCAGGGAGCTGACTCGTTGCTAGTGGAACCGAAAAATGCCAAACAAATAACGAGTGAAGGCGACATTGCTAGATTCAATACGCGATTGTTAGCAGGCAACGAAACCACGGACAATACAGCTTCACAGACAGGGATGCTCAACGGAAATGGGTTTGAGGCGTTGCGATCAAATGAAGGGTTTGAAACTCGTATTCTCGCACCCGAAGGCGCGGCAGAAAAAAGCTATTTCGATTCAGAACTCGATGCCAAATATCGTGCGGCGGCTGAAGAGTATACGAACTCTCTTGAGGTCGCTCCGCGACACACTAAGGCGTTAGAAATAACTACGCCATCTCAGTAGACCCTCGTGAATAGCAGATAAATTAAGTAATCAATAAACTTCAATAAAAACCATTTTAAATGGGGGTTTCAGCATGAATAACCGAATTATCCCAGCATTACTGTGCTTAATGTTTCCCTTAAGCGCCTTAGCCGACTGCGATTACATTCCGGCTCCGCCTGAGGTGTTGCAACAACCTCAGCTCAGCCCGGCGCAATTTACTGAGCTTGATCCTCAAATGGAAGCTTCCTTCGCAGCGATCGATGCCTATAAAACCTGCGTTGATGGCGAGGCAGGTCAACTACTTCCTGCAGGTGCAAGTGAGGAGGATTATGACTCACAACAGTATCAAACTGCGTTTGATACTTTGATGCAAAAGATAAGTTCTAGTAATGAAGCGAAGCAACGAACGATCGAGAGATATAACTTTTTAATTGAAAATGTGAGTGATCAATAAGTAAATAAGAACAAATAAAACCAATACTAAATTTATCGATTAATTTAATTCTATGGTTTCTTGGAAAAGTAGAAACTGTACAAAAATGGAGAGCTTTTGATGAGCAAGATCAGTCACAAACGTGCGCTATCAACTATGGCATTGGTGTGTTCGCTGTTTTTAGCCGTGAATATCGCTGCACAAGAAGGGTCATCTTCCGGTACGCCGGTTTTTGAGCAATACGAAGAACAAATGAAACTAGCTTGCCCAAAAATTTGGGAAGATTTAGGCGTTGCGATTTCTAGTGATGTTCCTCAAGACGGCGATCCATGGAAAGGCGACTTAGTGGATCGTAATGAGTTTAAACAAGCGTATGCACAAAATAATGTTTCAGCTACGGACGAGGCAATAGAGCAGATAGCGAGCACCTTGAATGCCGTCGCTGCTGAGTGTGCAAGTTATCGAATTGCTTTGTTAGATCTACTATTAACAAAAGCACCGCAAAATGCAGCAACGGCTTTAGAAGAGGCGATTCGCCCAGTTGATTATTTGACCGAAGACTCCAAAGGTTGGGAAATCGGCGATGTTCGTTTAACCGGGAGGTCAACGGCGATTGAAGGGTGGGTGTTTCTATACGGTCAAACCGTTGGTTCGATCGAGTCTGGCGCTCAATTAGCTGGAGAGCGTTACATGGATCTTTATCAATTGGCAAAAGGGTGGGCCCCAAATGTGGCATCTGAGAGTTGGGAGGCTGGGCAAACAGTAACCTTGCCTGACATGCGCGGGCGCTCAATTTATGGCCGTGACAACATGGGCGGTATTGCCGCAAATGTTGTTTCCGATACCAACGCCGATAAGATTGGAGGTCAATTTGGTTCTGAGGAGGTAACACTTACTCAAGAGCAAATGCCGAGTCATACCCACGCAATGAATACAGTAGATAATCACGCGCACGATTCGTCAGCGGTAGGTAATCATGGGCACACTATGGAAAATTCTCCGAGTCACGGTCATTCAATGGGGTATGCCGGTACCCATGGGCATAGTTTGCGAACGTCTGTATACACAGGTTCGGGACAGGGACGTAGTGATTGGCCTTATTTTGAAGGTAAGGCTCGTTCTAACTATCAGAATAATATCCCGTCATCGGTGCAGACCGCAGGCAACCATAAGCACAGTATAGGCAACGGCGGAGTGCATAAACATACCGTTAATGCGGCTGGTGGTCACGATCACAGTATCTCAAGTGCTGGGGGGCATGGCCATATTAACGCCGCCACCGGTGGTTCAGATGCCTTGAATGTTACGTCGCCAGGCATCGTATTTAATGTAGAGATGAAGTACTAAGTTGAATGTGTTTGAAGGGAAACACACTAATAGTGTGAG